>CALAGB010000037.1 GCA_937891245.1 uncultured Thermomicrobiales bacterium
CGAAGTGCTTGCTCCTCGCGCTGAAAACCCGCAGTACGACGTCTAGGAGGATACTACACCGCACAAGGTAGCCGGAATATCGATTCGGCTGCTGGACGGATGGCGGGACCAGGCGGCAGTTGGTTCGTCCTAATGGAGGGCCTCAGACGCCGCTCGTACGGACAGCGGCCATTGGTTCCATGGTGGAACGCTTAGGGGAAGGTAAAACGTTTCTGATGCGACGACTTTCGATGATGCTCGCCGCGATGCTCATGCTTGGCTTGTTGGCCGCCTGCGGTGGTGGCGGCAGCGACAAGACCGCGACAACATCATCCGCTGCCAGCACCGCGACAACGAGCGAAGCGACCAGCGCCGCCAGCCCAACGACTCTCGCTTCACCGGCCGCGGAATCGACAACCAGCACTGCGGAATCGACAACGACCGCCGCGACGCCGGAGCCCTCCGCATCACCGTCTGCTTCGAAGAGCAGCAACGAGCCATCCGGCGCGTTTGCCTATGGCTTCAATGTCTACTCCCGGGGTGATGACCAGGGCGCCGAATTCAATACGAAAACGATTAATGCGGTCAAGGATGCCGGGTTCAACTGGGTGCGGGTGCAGATCCAGTGGAATCAGTACGAGCGGGCGAAGGGGGAGTGGGATCCGCTGCCGATCGACCGCATAGTCGAGCAGTTTCAAGGTGCCGACGTCCATATACTGGCGTCTGTGGTCAAGCCGCCGGACTGGGCGCTCGATCCGAGCGGGAATCAGTTGCTGGCAAATTACTCCGATTTCCAAGACCTGATGCACTTTCTATCGGACCGCTACAAGGGGAAGATCGCCGCCTGGGAAATCTGGAACGAGGAGAATCTGGCGTCGGAAATGGGTGGCCAGGTTCGCGTAGAGGATTACGGTAATCTGCTCGAAGCGGGCTACAAGGGCGTGAAACAGGGTGATTCGAACGCGCTGGTCGTCTTCGGTGGCCTGACGCCGACCGGTGTGAACGATCCGACGATTGCGATCAACGATCTCGAATACCTCAAGCAGTTCTATCAACTGAAGGACGGCTACTATACCAAGTTCTTTGACTTGCTTGGGATGCACGTCAGCGCCACTAACAATCCGCCCGACAAGATGTATCCGGACGACCCCGGCACCGGAGATTGGTCCAACGACCCGAGCTTCTATTTCCGTCGTGCCGAACAGCTGCATCAGGTGATGGCGGACAATCACGATAACCGGCGGGTCTGGATCACCGAATTCGGCTGGACCACCAAGAACGAGGCAAAGGGCTACGAATACGGCGCCGATAATTCACCCGAAGACCAGGCGGACTACCTGGTCGGGGCGTTCGATTATGCGGCGAAGAATTGGCCCTGGGCGAGCGGTATGTTCGTCTGGAATCTGAACTACTCAACCATCGTGCAGCCGGACGACGAGAAATTCCCGTGGTCGGTGCTCAACGCCGACTGGTCGCCGCGCCCGGCCTACACCGCGCTGCAGCAGATGCCGAAGCGTTGATTGGCGCACCGCGTTCGTGACCAGCCGAGATCATGTCCGCTCGGCGAACAGTCGCGCGATCTCGTCTACAGCGAATTCCGGAAGGTCGAGAAATCGACCTTCCGTTCGCATGATGACCTGCTGCGGATCGGTAAGCAGTGTGCCGATGCGGGCGGCCGGGATTCCGTTGTCGTTGAGCAGCTCGACCGCGCGCACAGCCACGTCCGCCTGGACCGTCGCCAGGAGCGCGCCAGAGGCGATGAGACCAAGCGGGTCGAGTCCGAGCACCTTGCAGATCGCCGTCGTTTCGGGATAGACCGGGATCTTGTCGCGCTCGACGAGGATGCCGGTTCCCGCGGCTGTCGCGATTTCGCGCAGTCCGGTCGCCAGACCGCCTTCGGTTGGGTCATGCATACCGTGCAGGTCACGTCCAAGTTCGCGGTGCAGCAAGCGTGCGGCCGGAACGACACTGATACCGGGATCATGGAGGAAGCGCCGGCTTCGTTCGATCAGGTCGCTGCCGAGATGCGGGGTCAGTTCATTCGCCAGCTCGCGCGAGATCAATGACGTTCCTTCGATGGCGATACCGCGCGCCAGAATGACGGCGTCGCCGGGAGCCGCGTTACGCGGATCGACAAGCTCCTCCTCACGAGCATCTCCAATCATCGTGCCAGCGATAATCGTACGTTCGAGCCCGGTTGTGATCTCGGTGTGACCGCCGACAAGGAGCACCCCGAGTGTGGCGCATGCCGCGCGCAGCGAGGAGAAGATCCGTTCGACCAGTTCCGGCGTCGTACTGCCATCGGCAAGGAGCGCCGTCGCCAGCATCCAGCGCGGCGTGGCCCCCATGCAGGCGATGTCGTTGGCGTTCACGTTCGGTGCGTACCAGCCGATCTCGTCGGTAGCGAAGGTGATCGGGTCGGATTTCAGAACAAGCACGCGATCACCGTGACGAACGGCCGCGGCGTCGCGCCCGACTCCGGCGCCAATGACGATCGATGGGTCGTTGGGAATCGTCGCCAGTAGCTTCCCGAGTAATTCGGGCGGTAGCTTGCCCGCCGGCAACACGTCGCTCATTGCTGCTCTGCTTTCGGTTCGCCGAGTGTGATCCCCAGATCCCGCGCCGCAATAACCGCCGCATGGTCGAGCGGCACGCGCCGCGGTCCACTGCCGGCGATGCTCAGCGGCACGGGTGCCAGTGTTGGGCTGCCGGGATTGCCGCGCTCCGAGACGAGCGCTACCATGTGGCCGGTCTGGCCATTAGCAACGAGATGCATCGCTCCCGAACCAAAAATTGTGCCGAGCAAACGATCGCGCCCGTTGGGTGCGCCGCCGCGCTGCAAGTGCCCGAGCACAACCAGGCGCACCTCCTGCTCCAGTCGTGACTGGAGCTGCTCGGCGACCCAGCTGCCCATGCCGCCGTAGCGCCGCTCGTAGGCGAGTGGGCCGATCGTCTCGTAGATCTCAGTGCCACCGATCGGCGCAGATCCCTCGGCCACCACGATCATGGTGAATGAGCGTTCCCCAGCAGCGCGGCGCTCAATCTTGCGTTGTACCGAATCGAGCGAGAACGGAATTTCCGGTATTAAGATGACGTCGGCGCCGCCCGCCAAACCGGCATAGAGCCCAATCCAACCGCCGTTGCGCCCCATGACTTCGACAATCATCACCCGGTGATGACTCTCGGCGGTCGTGTGGAGCTTGTCGATTGCGTCCATCACGGTCGTGACCGCTGTGTCGAATCCGAACGTGACATCGGTGCCCTGAATGTCGTTATCGATCGTTTTCGGCACGCCCACGATCGGGACGCCGAGTTGATGCAGTTCTTTGGCGACCGCCATGCTGCCATCGCCGCCAATGACGATCAACGCATCGATATCCAGTTCGCTCAGCCACTCTACGACATCGCCGCTATGATCGCGTGGCTCGGTTTCACCGGCCGCACGATGGGTGTACCAGAACGGGTTGCATCGATTGGATGCGCCGAGGATCGTGCCGCCGCGTGGCAGGATGCCGCGCACATCATCGATCTTGAGTTCCCGAAACTGGCGCTTGATGCACCCCTCGTAGCCATCTTCGATGCCGAACACCGTACAGCCGTAGGCGTTAATCGCGGTTTTCGTTACCGCGCGAATCACCGCGTTCAGGCCGGGGGCATCACCCCCGCTCGTGAGCAGCGCTATTCGACGTTTGACAAGGTCAGGCATCGGGTTCCCTCTCGTGGCATCCGAGTCGCGTGCGTATCCGGGGCGGCGAATCGTGGCTGTTATAATGCGGTTCCGGCGTCAATCATCGACGCGCGGCGCGTTTCTGCATTCTACACGGCGCTCGCCAGCGAACGTGATTGACCAAAGCTGAACGTCAATGGGAGCAACGATGGACGTCTGGTTCGACGGAAGCGGTCGTGGCGGATTACCCGCCCTCTGGGTCAGTGCCGGGGTCAGGCTGATGGAGCCGCCGGGCACTGACGCGTGCCTGTTGTGTCGTTGATGCGATCAGGTTTTAGGAGGAACCGTGAACGGCGAACGAAGGTTTGTCGAAGAGCTCGATGATTTCGAGGACGATTTCGACCGCTGGTATGTCGAAGTCGTCCGCAAAGCCGAACTGGCCGACGAAGCGCCGGTTCGTGGTATGCGCGTCGTCATGCCGTACGGCTTCGCGCTCTGGGAAAACATGCAGGCGCAGCTCGACCGGCGCATCAAGGCAACCGGTGTACAGAACGCCTATTTCCCGTTGCTCATCCCGCGGTACATGCTGGAACGCGAAGCGGAGCATATCGAAGGGTTCGCGCCGGAAGTCGCCTGGGTGACGATGGGCGGCAGCAAAGAGCTCGAAGAGCCGCTGGCGATCCGGCCGACCTCCGAGGCGATCATCTGCCCGATGTACGCCCGCTGGGTGCAGTCGTACCGCGACTTGCCGATCCTGATCAACCAATGGTGTAGCGTGCTGCGCTGGGAAAATCGACCGCGAGCCTTCCTGCGCACATCGGAATTCCTCTGGCAGGAAGGGCACACCGCACACGCTTCGGCGGATGAAGCCGAAGAGCGCACCAAGCTGATGCTCGAGGTCTATCGCGATTTCGTCGAGACCGAGCTGGCGTTGCCGGTTATACCGGGGCAGAAGTCGGAGTCGGAGAAGTTCGCCGGGGCGCTGCGCACCTACACCATCGAGGCGATGATGGGTGGCAAGAAGTGGGCGCTGCAGTCCGGCACCTCGCACAATCTCGGCGATCACTTCGGCAAGGTCTTCGGCATCGAATTTCTCAACGCCGCCGGCCAGCGTGAGTTTGCCTACAACACAAGTTGGGGGCTGAGCTTTCGCACCATCGGCGCGATCATTATGGTGCATGGCGACGAGCGCGGGCTGAAACTCCCGCCGCGCGTGGCGCCGATCCAGGTCGTCATCGTGCCGATCTGGCGTAAAGACGCCGAGCGAGAGATCGTGGAGAGCGCCGTCGACGGTGTGCGTGAGTCGCTGCGCGATGTGGCTCGCGTTTTCGTCGATCGTCGTGACGACAAGACGCCGGGCTGGAAGTTCAACGAGTGGGAGATGAAGGGCGTGCCGCTCCGCCTGGAGATCGGCCCGCGCGATGTCGCCGGCAACCAGGCGATGGTTGTGCGTCGCGATACGCACGAGAAGCAGGCGATCCCGCTGGATGAACTGGCGACCCGCATCCCAGAGCTAATGGAAGAGATTCAGGACAATCTCTTCGCCTCGGCCAAGCAGATGCTCGATGAGAACACCGAGCGCGTCTCGACCTACGAGCGCCTGCAAGAGCGCGTCGCCGCCAACGCTGGCTTCTCCCGCGTCTGGTGGTGTGGCGATGAGGCGTGCGAAGAAAAGGTGAAAGTGGAGACGAAGGCGACGATCCGTTGCATCCCGTTCGACCAGCCGGGCGGCACCGGTCCGTGCATCGTCTGCGGCAGGCATTCGGAAACCGAAGTCATCATGGCCCGCGCCTACTGACACGTCATTCGGTTCGAAGCGGCGGGGAGCCTCGATCAACGAGGCTCCCCTTTCTGTTTTGCCGTGCGACCTCGTCACGTGCTAGGTTACCGATCCACGTATTTTGACGACGTAGGATCGACTCATGGAACATCGACGCCCTCAACGAATCCAGATCCTCGGCAACTCGGGCGGCGGCAAATCGACCCTGGCCCGTCAGATCGGCAACGCGCTCGACCTGCCGGTTATCCATCTCGATCGCTATTTCTGGAATCCCGGCTGGGTCCCGACGCCGCTCCCGGAATTCGACGCCAGGGTGCTCGAACTCGCCAAAACGGACTGCTGGGTGATCGACGGTAACTATTCGCGCACGCTCCCTGCGCGCATCGAACGTGCCGACCTCATCATCTGGATCGACATCTCGCGACCACACGCGCTCTGGCGTGTCGCCCAACGCGCCATCGCGAACTACGGCCAGACGCGCCCCGACATGGGAGAAAATTGCCCCGAGCGAATCGACTTCGGCTTCTTCGCCTTCGTCTGGAACTACCCCAATCGCCGCGGCGCCGAACATCGCCAGATGATGCAAGACGCGAAAGCGGCCGGGAAATGGGTGGTCGAGCTGAATGCGGGGCGGGAAGTGCGAGCGTTTGTGCAACTCATGAGGACGTTTCTGGCCGCACCCGCTGAGGCGCTATGATACGATGACCTCATCTCGTAATTCGTGAAAGAATCGCATCGTGTTGACGCCCAATTCCCGGCATCATGACAGTATCTCACGATTACGCATATTTTGGCGCGACCGTTCGATCGAATTTTCTGCATTCTTCTGGCTCGGCTGGGCCGCCGTTGCCGGAGCCATTCTCGCCGAAATCGCCTTGCTGTTCGAGTTGGCACTGCCCTCGACGGTGGGACCCGGATTCCTTCGCTTGCTCTTTCTCTGGCCGGTTTGGTTGGCAATCACGCTCAGCAACATCTTATTCGCGTCTGATTTGTTTCATGGGACCGGGCTGGAACTCGTTCCGATTGTCGGAATCGTCGGCGCGATCATTTTTGCTGGGACGGCTGCGGTCTCTGATCTTGTGCGATCCGCACGTGATCGGCTCCGACTCACCATCGTTGCCGTCTGGGTTGCGGGTATGGTGTTTACCTCGACGAGTTGGAGCCTGGTGCGGAGCGCCGAGCCGTTGACGGCTGGTTCGGGTTCTGAAACCATGCTTCGATCGATGGATGACGACGATCCATCGGCCAGTTGGCACGACGCGATTCAGCGAGTTGCCGTGCATGATCACACGGTCGAGATTGAGACTCTTCTCCACCCCGGTGATTCAAGGGTGGCTCGGCCAATCTGCGTGGCTGCGGCCAACGCGAAATCGAGCGGCGGAGTACAGCTGGCGACGGCGTGGGTGCGAGCGATCGATGGAGAGATTCTTTGCGGCGGTGCGGCTTAGGCGTGTTCATGCTCCATGCCGGGTTGCTGCCCGGGCTCGAGAACGACGAATTTGCACATCATGCCACGGTTTGCATGGCGCCTGCGGATCAAACCATCATCGCTTTGCCGCTGCGTGCTCATCAATCCGGCGAGCGACGACACAGGTATAGGCCGCAAAATACTTGAGCCAAAAGCTATAGGCCGCGGGGTTGATGCTCTCAAAATCCACGCCCAGGCGCGCATAGCCGAGCGTTCTGAGCTTATTCACCAAGAGGCGTAACAACTGCTGCGGCAGGCCTCTCCCTCGATGCTCCGGCAGGCAGTATGCCCCGCTGATATGCAAATACCCCGGCGTGTTGCGGATGAATGTTTCTCCGCCGCGTTCCGCCCTGAGATATGCCACGATTTGGTTACGATATTTGGCGACCAGATACGTTGATTGTGAACGCTTGGATTTCCTCAGAAATGACTCGGGCGTGTCTGACGGGCGAAGGATGAATGTCGGACTTGCGGCCATATGCGCGTCGAGGAGATGGTCAAGCGGGAGCACTTGGAGAAGTTCATCCGAAGTTAGTTCCGTGAACGCATAACCTTCGCAGCACGCCGCACCGATCTCACCCAAATCCCGGATCGCGTCGAGACAGCGCATGCCAAAGCCATAGCGAAAAAACTGTTCCTGCGCTTCGCAGTCATGGGCATAGAGAGCAACGGCGTGACTGGCCACGCCTGCTCTCACCCACTTTTCGGCTGCCACCTGATACATGTGAGCATAAATCTGGGCGCGATGTTCACCGATTGCTCCGTTCGCACCCAATGGTGAGAAGACGCCAACCGCGTCAGTGGAACCGAATGCGTTTTGGAACGGTGGAACGCTGCACAGGAAACCGAGCATGCTGTCGCCATCGAATGCAGCGACCCCAAGCCCGTTTTCCGCAAACGGTGTGAGATTCGGGAGGGTCTTTAAAGGGGGAAGCGCGGGTACAAACCCGCGCTCCTCCTCGTAGTTTTGTGTGGCAATGCTCGTCGCTTGGTCAATGTGAGTGGGATCGAAGTCAATGACGCCTATTGCCGTCTCCCATCAGCAACCGTCTGGATGCGTTGGTATCGCTTTTGGTGTGGCGGAAGGGGAGGGATTCGAACCCTCGAGGCGCTCATCACGCCTACGCGATTTCCAGTCGCGCGCACTCGGCCGAACTATGCGACCCTTCCATGCATCAACGGGGGCGGAGAGGGTGGGATTCGAACCCACGGAGGCTATGAACCTCACCGCTTTTCGAGAGCGGCACCTTCAACCACTCGGACACCTCTCCAGCGTATGTGTTTGTCTCGCTAAACGTAACAGTGCAGGGTCCGTTGCTGGCCCTGCACTTCGGCTGGTACGCCCGGAGGGACTTGAACCCCCGACCTTTTGGTCCGCAACCAAACGCTCTATCCAACTGAGCTACGGGCGCATACCCACGCTGTTCGCGCAGCACTCTGCCACGTTCAGCACGGTGTAGCATAGCATAGCGAACGAGCCCGCTTCAAGCAGCGTTTGTGGCAACCGGGTTCGCGCTCGACCGGCCGTATGCTTGCCTCTTTCTTCGCGGTCGCCGACAATTCAGGGCGGGATGTAGGCAGAGGAAGGGAATTACTTCGCATGACCGATGTCGGCGCGTTTTTGGGCGGTCCAACCACGATCGAGGGGCGTGAATCGCTGCGAGGGACGGCGGCTCCAGGATTTCAGTTACCAGGGGAAAATGGCAAGAAGGTCTCGCTGCAACGCTTGACGCTCCGCGGACCGCTGTTGATGCACTTCTATCGCGGCAACTGGTGACCCACCTGACGACTTTACCTGGCGCAGTTGCGTCAGCACTACTGGGAGATCCGCAGTCTCGGTGTCGAGTTTGTCGCGGTTGCCAATGAGGAGCCGGCGAACCACGCAGAGTGGCGCGAGCGGCTCGATCTGCCGTTCCAGCTGCTTTCTGATCCGGACTCCGAGTTCGCACGCGCGATGCACGTCTTCCACGAACATGAGCCAAAGGGTCGCCTGATCGCCCGACCGGCGATGTTCTTGATCGATACACACGCCAATGGCAACACGATTCTGTGGGAGCACGTCTCACCGACGAGTCGCCACCGGGTCGAGCCGTCGCGCATTATGGAAGAGTTGTTGTCCGCGCTCGATTATCGCCGGCAAGTCGTCACGGTGATCGTGCCGTCAAGCGGTGAAGTCGAGCACCGTATCGCCGCGCTTCAGGATCCGCCGCTCGGCCTGTATACGACCCCGGCGGAGGTGCAACCGGGTGTTCTCATCCAGCGCGACTTCATGCACCAGCTCGCCATGGCCGCGAATGCGGAGATCCATCGGCTGTATGCCGACGGTTGGAGTTTGGAAGCGGTTTCGACCGAGTTCGATGGTTCGCGACCGGTCGGGCAGCGTTATGTCTTTGCCCGAACTGTCGATGAAGCGGGCAGCAAATAGGGCAGGTTTCGGGTTCGCGCAGCCGCTCGGGCGGCAAAGCAGAACCGTGCGCGACTTGACAGCGCACCAGCACCCAAGTATTATCCGTAGGTACGTCGCTGATTGTCTGTCGATTGCGGGAAATGTGAGTAGCTCGTTGCCAGAAACGGCCGCCATGCTACAGATGAAGAATCGAGCGAACGCCTCGCCACCGCGAGCGCTCATTCGGTCCATTTCCGAGCTTCTTAACCTCATTATTATTGTAGGCCTCATTATTGTAGGCCTTATAAGCATGCGGGGCGAAGCGAAGCGATAAGACAGACCGAAACAAAGAGATCGCTCGCGAGCCCCCAAACGGGGGCTCGTTTTATTTGGCGCCAATGTGCGGTGTGGATGCCCAGATCCTGGGTGAAGGTCGAGAGGGAGTTCTCATGTCGGTGGAGACGCAACAGACGGGGAGCGCGGTTGAGCGCGAAGCCCCACCAATGACCGGAGCACGGGTGCTCTGCCAGGCGCTGATGCGCGAGGGCGTCGATACGATCTTCGGTTATCCGGGCGGGGCGGTCATTCCGCTCTATGACGTTCTGCCGGAGTTCGACATTCATCATGTCCTGACGCGGCACGAGCAGGGCGCGGCCCATGCTGCCGACGGCTACGCGCGAGCCACCGGCAAGGTCGGTGTCTGTCTGGCGACTTCCGGCCCGGGCGCGACGAACCTCGTCACCGGCATCGCGACTGCCATGCTCGATTCAGTGCCGATGGTGGCGATCACCGGACAGGTGGGGCAGGCGGTCATCGGCACGGACGCCTTCCAAGAGATCGATATCACCGGTATTACCCTCCCAATCACCAAGCACAACTTTGTTATCCGCACCGTAGACGACATCGGCCCAACCATTCAGAAAGCGTTTCATCTGGCGCTCAGTGGGCGACCGGGTCCAGTCTTGATCGACTTCCCGAAGGATGTCCAGATCGCTCAAGGCACCCTGGCGCCCGCCGAACCGCTGCATCTCCCCGGCTATCGTCCGACGATCGTGCCGCATCGACGGCAGGTCAAACGGGCCGCCGACATGATCCGCAAGGCGCAGCGTCCGTTGATCCTGGCCGGTCACGGCATCGTCATCTCCGGAGCGTCCGAAGAGCTTGTCGCCTTCGCCGAACGCGCGCAGGTGCCGGTCGGTCTGACGTTGCTCGGCATTGGCGGTTTCCCCGGTTCGCACCCGCTCAGCCTCGGCATGGTCGGAATGCATGGTTTTACGCATGGCAACCACGCCATTGATGAGTGCGACGTCTTGATCGGCATCGGTATGCGCTTCGATGATCGCGTTACCGGCCGCGTCTCCGAGTTTGCCCCGAACGCCAAAGTGGTGCATATCGACGTCGACCCGGCCGAAATCGGCAAGAACGTGCCGGCTGATGTGCCGGTTGTCGGCGATGCACGTGAGACATTGAAGATGCTGAACGAGATGCTCGAACCGCAGCGCCACGATGTCTGGCTAGAGCAGATCGCCAACTGGCGCCACGAGATGCCGTCGCGCGAGACGCATCCGAACGGCGCACTGCTGCCGCAGTACGTTGTCGAGCGGCTGCACGCGCGCACCGACGGCCGCGCCATCGTTTCGACCGATGTCGGCCAACATCAGATGTGGGCCGCACAGTATTACGGATGCGATATTCCGAAGCAGTGGCTCACCTCGGGCGGCCTCGGCACGATGGGCTTTGGCGTGCCGGCGGCGCTCGGTGCCGCGCTTGGTTGCCGAGATCAGACGGTCTGGACGATTTGTGGTGACGGCGGCGTGCAGATGACGCTGTTCGAGTTCGCCACGCTCGTGCAGGAAAAC
>CALAGB010000038.1 GCA_937891245.1 uncultured Thermomicrobiales bacterium
GAGACCGGCACGAGCTTCGCGTCCGGCCGCGTAGATGCTGGAGCCGTTGCCGAAGCGATCGGTAAAATACGGCTGCATGGCGGTAACCACTGCCGGATCGATCGGTGTCGTCGCGGCATGATCGAGATATATGTCCGTTCGATTCACGGACTTCCTCCTGAGCGCATGATTGGAAGAGGAGTTCAGTGATGACACGGGAACGCGCTACGGGCGCTACCCGACCGGCAACGAAACGTGACGGTGCGCCTGCTTGAGCAGGTCGGCCAGCGTGGTGGAATCGAGCGCCTCGGCGATACTATCGCGAACCTTCAGCCAGACGAGTCGTGTCGCGCAGCCATCGATCATCGGGCACAGATCTTCGTCGTCGCCATCCTCGCTGACGCAACTCATCGGTGCGATCGGCCCTTCCATGACGCGATAGACCTCGCCAACCCGCACGTCTTGCGGCGCGCGCGCCAGTTCGTAGCCCCCATGCGCGCCACGCGTCGTCGATACAAGACCGGCTTTACGCAGTGGCCCAAGGAGCTGTTCGAGATAGGCGGGTGGAACGGCGGAATCGGTTGCGACTTCGGAAAGTGGCACCGGGCCTCGGCCATACATACGCGCGAGCGACACCATCGCCCGCATTCCGTACTCGCCTCTGGTTGAAACTTTCATGCGGTGCGCACCTCTCGCGACCAGAATAGGGGGGCGTCGATGGTCACCTAATGGTACATCCACGCCCCCGGTTGGTCAAGAATGAGTCTCAATACATTGTAGACAGCCCGCATACGTACGGGCTTTTGCGGGTTGTGATCGCGTATCGGCTGCGCCTGGGAGCGCAATTCGTCGCGCTCCCGCGGACTATCGGCGCGTGAAATCCGTCGAATCGCCGAGATCGGCGACGAAGAGGGCGATTAGACGGACGGCGGCATCCAGGTCGTCGAGGCTGATCACCTCGTTCGGTGAGTGCATGTAGCGATTGGCGACTGAGACGACAGCGGTCGGCACGCCACCCCGCGCCGGTGCGATCGCATCCGCATCGGTACCGGTCGAGCGACCGGCCGCTTCGACCGCGAAGGGGATCTCATCCGCTCTCGCCAACTCGGCGAATCGCTGGAAGACACGCGGATTGACCGTGGCGCGACGCGACAAGACCGGGCCACCACCGATGCGAACATCACCCTGGCCCCGCTTATCGGCTTCCGGGTGATCGGTGGCGTGGGTGACATCGAGCACAACGGCGACATCCGGATCGAGCGAAAAGGCGCTTGTGCGCGCACCGAGGAAGGTGATCTCTTCCTGCACGGCGGCCACGGCATACACATCGGCGGCCGGGCGCTTGCTCGATAACGCGCGCAGCGTTTCGAGTGCGATCCAGGCGCCCATGCGGTTGTCGACGCCACGCCCGGCGATCCGGTTGTTGCCCAGGTCGACAATCGGCTGCTCAATGACGATCGGATCGCCGATCGAGACGCGTTCGCGCGCCTGTTCGCCCGAGGTCGCGCCAATATCGATCCAGAGATCCTTGATTTGGCTTGCTTTGCCGCGATCTTCGGTGCTCAACAGATGCGCCGGCCGCCGGCCGATGACACCGGGAACCGGTCCATTCGCGCCGACAATACGCACTCGTTGACCGGTCAGGATCTGATCGTCCCAGCCGCCGACCGGTGTAAACCAGATGTAACCGTCGTCGTCGATGTATGAGATGAGCAGGCCGATCTCGTCGATATGCCCCTCGATCACCACCTTCGGCCCGTCACCGCGCAGCCGCGCCACGCTGTTGCCGTTGTTGTCGACCGTCACCTCGTCGGCGAACGATTCCGCTTCAGTACGCCAGATGCGGGCGGCCGGCTCCTCGAAGCCGGATGGGCTGGCGCTCAGCAGGAGATCGAAGAGGAACTGCTTGCTCTGATCGTTCAAGACGTACTCCTTAATATCGAATATCGCATCGAAGATGGGATCAATACTGATTCACCTGGCAATGGGCCGGCAAGCCGTTCAGGACGTTGGCCACATTGACGAGCGCCAGATAGTACGCCCGATCGAACGCTTCCTGGGTCGAACCGCCGATATGCGGCGTCATGATGACGTTGTCGAGGCCGACGTAAGGATTGTGCGGATGCGGCTCGATTTCGAAGACATCAAGTCCGGCCCCGGCGATGCGGTGCGTCTTTAGCGCCTCGACCAGCGCCGATTCTTTGACGACTGGCCCGCGCGCGGCATTGATCAGGTACGCCGAGTTTTTCATCCGCGACAGCGCCGCCTCGTCGATCATTTCGTGCGTTTGTGGTGTTAGTGGGACGTGCATCGTCACGAAATCCGACTCGTCGAGAATCTGCTCAAACGGTACGTACGAGATGCCATTCTGGTTGGCGAAGGTGATGTCCCACGAAATATCGTTTGCCAGGATGCGCATGCCGAAGGCACGGCCGAGCAGCGCGACAGCCTTGCCGACCCGGCCGAGGCCGACAATGCCGAGCGTCTTGCCCCAGAGGTCGAAGCCAAGATAGCGTGGCCATTCGCCCTGGCGCATCGCCCGATCGGCCGGATAGATGCCACGGGCGAGCCCGACCATCATGCCGAAGACAAGTTCCGAAACGGAATAATTGTTGCAGCCCTCGCAGATGCACACGGCCACGCCACGTTTATTCGCTTCTTCGACATTGATATGGTCATAACCGACGCCACCGGCGCTGACGACCTTGAGCCGATTCGCCGCCGCGAAAACCCGCGGAGTGATTTGCTCCAGGCCGGTGATAAGGCCGTCGACATCGCGAATCATCTCAACCAGGGCGTCTTCGGTGACCGGGTAATCGATCTCGCGTTCGGCCAGGTGGCAGCCGCGCGACTCCAGAAACTCGCGGGCGAAGTCGGATTGCTCGCGAAATTTGCGTGAGAGGACGAGTACGTCTTTGCCCATGCTCGGCAACTCCTTCGTCAATGGCGGAGGGTACAACCCGAGCATTGTAGCGCAGAATGCGCGCAGACTCAGCGGTTTCGGACGTGAGAATCAGAACATTGGCCGGCGTCGTGCTGCGCAATTTTACGTTGACATTGGCCGCCTCAGCATGCTAACTTTCAGGCGGTAACTCGCGGTTTTTACGGTTATGTTGGGCGTGAAGCCAGACGAGTTGCGTTCCCATATCGGAGGAAAATCCGTTGGCGTTTCTGCTTCAGATTTTGATGACGTTTCTCACCATCCTCGAGTTCGCGATCATCGGTCGTGCCCTGCTTTCGTGGTTCGATCGCGGCATGACCAATCCGATTTCGCAGGTGCTGGTACAGATCACCGAACCAATCATCGCGCCGATCCGGCGCGTCGTGCCGTCGGCCGGGATGCTCGATCTCTCACCGATGGTGGCGATCCTGCTGATCTTCGCGCTTCAACGAATGCTGAGCACCGCGATCGCCTGAGCGCATTGTCAGGGCAAGCAACACGAACGGC
>CALAGB010000039.1 GCA_937891245.1 uncultured Thermomicrobiales bacterium
ACGCCCGGACATGGCAAGGCGATCCTGGCGACCTACATGATCGGATCGCCCCTCGGCGTGGTTCGTGGCCTCGCGGTCTCGGTGGTCGCCTCGTTCACGCACGTCTTCGCGGCGGTCGCCATAGCTCTGCTCGTGCTGCCGCTGGTCTCGATGACGCTGGGCGGAGCCGGAAAGGCGCCACTCCTGCACAATCTCAGCCGCGGCATGCTGATGGCGATCGGTGTATGGATGCTCTATCGAGCGATCCGCCATCGGCGCCATCAATACGCGACCGGGGAAGGCCCGACGGTCGGATTCATGGCCGGAATCGTACCCTGTCCACTCACATTGTTCGTCATGACCTTCGCGATCGCGCGCGGCGTCCCGCAGGCAGGTGTCGCCTTCGCATGCGCGATGATGGTTGGTATCGCCCTGGTGCTTGCCTCGGTCAGTATTGTCGCCATCCTGTTCCGGAAATGGTTGATCCGTATCGTGGAGACGAAGGGCGCATACCTGCACGGGACCGTACGGATCTTCGAAGCCATCTCGGGGATCGTGTTGATGCTGATTGCTGCGACAGAGATGCATTCAGGCTGACTCCATCTTCACGCGCCTCCCTCTGAATACGCGCTTCAGATCGAGAGACGGCTTCTCGACCAGCGTCCATGACGCGAAGGCCAAAGGCAGGACGATTGCCAGCGCGCACAGGATCATCAGTTCCGCCGACATCGTCGGGAAAAGTACGACGATGCTCTGCTGGATTGGCCAGCCGTAGATGTAGGTCCCGTAGGAAACATCGGTGTCGCGGGCAAACCGTGTTAGCGGCCCGAAGCCGAAAGAGCCAATGACGATTACCAGATGAGCAACGAGTACGATGTAGGCAAGACTGGCGAAGCGCGTACCCGTTGCTGCGATGGCGACCGCCAGCGACGCCGTCAGTAACCACGGCGTCAAGGGGATGCCACTCCTGAAGCGGTAGGCCAAGGCTCCCAGCATGAAACAGAATCCGTACCGACCCATGTTATATGCCCAACCCGGAACTGACGTATTGCCGATCATCGAAGCGGTGAGAACGTAGACCAATGCGGCGATCAACAGCACTGCGATCAGCGCCATCCACGAGCGTAAGAGGCCGGATAATTGAAGCAGCGCAAGCCCGGCATATGCTGCGAGTTCATATTTGAGGGTCCACAGCGGATCGTTTGGAGTTTCCGAGTACGGAGCCGACGTGAAGATCCCATGCGGGGGCTCCGCCCACGCAAATTTCACCAAGACCGCTAACGGATAGAGCCATGTGTGCGCGTCGCTAAAGTAATCCGTGAGGTTCCAGGTCGTCATCGCCGGGCCGAGGATGAACGCGAAGAACGCGCCGCATACGAACAGTCCGGGGATCACTCGCAGGAACCGCGCGGCAACGAAATGAAGAAGGCTCGGATTGCGCGCGAGACTGAGTGACAGCGTCAGCCCCGAAAGGAAGAAGAACGCATTGACCGCGTGCTGCCCGAGAGTAAATGGGGTCAGCGACCCCAGCGGCTGAGGCGCCCCCGGTCCGATCCCGATGGCGTAGGCGTGCGAAACGATCACGCTGATGGCGGCAATCAGTCTAACTAGATTGAACGAGTTGCGGTTTGCATCAAGAATATCCGAAAGCATTGCATTTCCCCCGAAACGAACGACTTCATGAATTGCATTTTGAAAGAACGCACGGACGGCGCGCGAGAAGGCATCCCGCCCGTGCGTGATTGCCTAGTTGCCTGGTGTGGCGGTGATGACGCCGTAGGGGCCGTCGACCCGAAGTGTGACCTTCACCGGGGCCTTGCCTCGGTTGCGCCAGAACCAGCCGTGTGAGCCGTCGAAGGCAGCCTCGAGGACACCTTCTTCGCCTGCCGAGCCACGGCCTTTCGCATAACTCTTGGAGATCTGTCTGGCTTCACCGTGCATGTCATAATTGACGGCACCATTCATGACGGACCACCTGAACTTCACCTTTGCGCCCTTCTTCATGCCAAGCTTCGCTTCGATGAATTCCCCCGGCTTGAGGGTGTAGGTCGCCTCCTCCGTTTTTTGTGAAATCGTAGCCGGGGTTGACGCAGTCTGAGCGTTCGCGGAGGAGATCAGCAGACCGGTCAGAGCGCCGGACAGGCTGGAACGCCTTTCAGGAGCGGGCGCGCTTTGATCTCTTTCCTTGTCGCGGGCAGCTTCGTCGGCAAGCTGGGCTTTGATCTCACCCATCTCGGTGAGACCGAGCGCGCGCCCTGCTCCCGTCGGATCGATGGCGTATTCGGCGGGAAGGACGACGGTGACAAGGATGGCACCCGCGGCTGCGATCGCGATGGCCGTAGAGCGGAGGAGTTGCGCGGACGACGGAAGGTCGGCACGCGTGGGCATGTCGGTATTGTACATTGATGTGTTTCCGAGTTCAGGAATGTCAGGAGACGAAAAGACCGGTGAGCTGATAACCGATCAGCACGAATCCGGCCGTCATGATGACGGTGTTCGCCGTGTAGGCGTGACGCCAAAAACCGTCGGTCCGCCGCCAATAGCCCATCGCGATAAGGATCGCTCCGAGCGCCAGAAGCTGGCCGATTTCCACCCCGACATTGAATGCGAGGAGGTTCGGAATGAGGCCGTCCGTCGGGATGTCGTATTCGAGTATCTTCGTCGATAGGCCGAAGCCATGGAAGAGACCGAAGACGAGCGTCGCGACCCTCGTGTTCGGCTGGAAGCCGAGCCACCTCTGGAAGGCGCCCATGTTGTCGAGCGCCTTGTAGACGACCGACAGACCGATGATGGCGTCGATGACGAAGCTGTTGATGCCAACGTTGAAGTAGACGCCGAACAGCATCGTCGTCGAATGCCCGAGGGCGAACAGGCTCACATAGATCCCGATGTGCTTCATCCGGTAGAGGAAGAAGATCACCGCGAACAGGAACAGGATGTGATCGTACCCGGTCACCATGTGCTTGGCGCCGAGATAGACGAACGGGATGAGGTTCACCCCGCTGATCTCCTGAATGTAGCCCTTATCGCCTTCGGCCACGGCGTGGGCAAAGGCTGGTCCCGCGAGCAGGACCAAACCGGCCAGCGTCAGCAGGCCGAGCAGAGCTATCCGCGCGCGTGCAAGCGGCGGCGCTCCAGTATGGAGAGCTTTCATATTGATCCGATCGTTATCGTGGTGTCAGGCGCGCGAGCGCGCCGCGATCACGCGAAAACGGTCGGTTTCGGGGGGCGGTCGAAGGAAATAGTCGCCGAACGTGGCGTGGCGGCTACGAGATCGGCGAGGCGCGTCCATTCCGAGGACAACGCCGGACCCATCACAGAGGGGGGCAAACTCGACGGGAGGTGGCTATGATCGGACGCATCGTGTTCGACGTCCGAACCGTCGTCATGCGAATGGCCGTAGTCAGTATGATGATGGCGAGCGGCTCCAGCATCGGATTTCTGGACCG
>CALAGB010000040.1 GCA_937891245.1 uncultured Thermomicrobiales bacterium
CGATTGACCTGGCCCAACAACTGATTGATCGTTCGGTGAATACGCTCGGCGTTGGTTGGAAAGGCGTTAATGTGGCGACTCAGCAGTTGCACGTAGCCTTTGACGGTCGTCAGTGGTGTCTTGAGTTCGTGCGAAGCGATCGAGATGAACTCATCACGTGCGCCGATCGCCTGGCGCGCTTCCTCGTAGAGCCGGGCGTTATCGGCGGCCAGCGCCACACGGTGGGCCAGATCTTCGGCCAACCGCAGGTCGGCGTCATCGTATCGCCGGGCGGAGTTTGCCAGCCAGAACGTTATGACGCCGATGATGCGGCCACCCGACTTGAGCGGCACACGCATGGACGAAACGAGACGGGCCCGTCGCAGTAACGCAAGATGCTCGCCATTCTCCGCCATCTGACGCAGGAAGCCGGAAGCGATGTCCCGCATCAACAGCGACTGCTCCGAGTCGATGGCCGTCTGCAACACAGTGCATTCGTCGACCGGGACCGGATACTGACGATTCTGGTATTCGAGCACCGCTTGGAGGTCGGCGGATCCGGCCGAGGCGGCGATCTGTCGAACCTTCCCGTCGGGGCCGGAGAGGAAGATCGAGCAAATATCGGCGAATGCCGGCACCACGAATTGCAGAACGCGACGGAGCGTCGCGTGATAATCGAGCGACGAAGCGAGGATTTCAGAGGCCTCCGTCAAGAATTCGTGATGGCTCCGCGCCTGTTCGGCGGCATCGCGGGCATTACGCTCGGCCTGATACAGATTGGCCCGATCGACCGCCATCGCGATGCGTGCCGCCGCCAGTTCGAGCAACCGCAAATCACCGGTATTGAAGTGATAGGGGGAGGTCTTGCCGACATGCACGACGCCAAGTACCCGTTGACCGATCATCAGGGGCACGCCCATCAACGAGCGCACTCCCCCCTGCAACATCTCACGGCGCTTGAACGGAAACGTGGTGACGTCATCGAGTACAAGTGGTTGTTTCGTCGCGGCGATTCGACCGGCGAATCCCTCGCCGATCGACATGCGGATCATTCGTGACTCGAGCGATGTCTGCGTCAGCCAGACGCGCAACGTAAGCGTGCTGCCGTCCGGATCGCTCAACAAGATGCCCGCTTCATCGACACCAAGCTCATCCCGGACGCGCCGGAGCAGTTCGCGCAGCAGGTCGTTGAGATCGAGGTACGCGAGCGCCACATCCGAGATACCGAGCAGACGATCGACGATTTCGGCGCTCTCTTTGGCGTCGCGCAATGCCATCGTCGTCGCGCGCGTGTCCATCGGAGGGTCGATGCGAGAAGCCGTTTCTTCGTCGCGCTCGGCAAGCACCAGCTGCCAACCGGCTAACTGACCGCTCGCACCGGACACCGGGATGAGCGCCACGCTACCCAGCCGGGAGACGAGTGAATCGCCGTCTGGTTCGTTGGTCAGATCGATGTCGATTTCGTCTGTGGGTCGCGAGCGTGCCGCCTTGAGGGCCGGTGCGACGACCTGGTGAAGCGACGGCAGGACATGTTCGAGATCGGTCCCGACGAGAGATGTCGCATCACGCTCAACGAGTTGCCCGAACCGGCCGCTGATGAGCACGAAATGGAGCGCGCCGTCGAGAATCGCTTGGGCGATCGGAGAGCGCTCGAAGACGGGGCGGAGATCTATATCGCTCCCATAGACTTCGCAACCGGTGCGGCGCTCATGGCGACTCTTTTTGTGCGGCTTCATGGTGTCGGGAGTTAGAGGCGCCTCGGCCACGTTACCGCCCCTTTCCAGATTGAAGTTGAAACGCGGGTCGGTAGTCGGAACGCGCTGATGCGAAAAAGCTCGTCGATTCGCGAGCCGGCGGCTGCCAGTGCGAGTTCTTGCGTGCTTATCCATAGAATCCTCGTGCGCCAGGTCATCCGATTGTCCCGCTCTCGTCCCATTTCGCGTACGATCAGACTGGATTCCATCATGGAACCCAGTCACGCAATGTATATCCTCAGTCTACGCTTGGGGCGCGCGCCATCCTCCGTACCCTATCCCCGATTCCCAATGGGCCAAATGTCACCCAACTCAGGCCTTCCGGCCCGAGGTCCATTGCATCACTAGCTGACGCAACGGACATCCCCAATCACTTCATGTCACCAAGTCCCGTGCCACCGATAGGCTGGTACAGATTAACAGTCTGCTTCATCCGTTGCGAACCAGCACACCCACGCTTCCTGCTCGGCCGTCTCGACCGCTCGCTCATGGTAATGCGCTCGCACCCAGGCGACCGCATCGCCGGCCGGGACACCGGCGAGCGTCGCCATACAGGCGAGGACGGTACCGGTTCGGCCAAGCCCACCGTAGCAGCCAACTTCGACGCGCTCGCCGTTTCGCGCACGCTCGAACGCCGCACGAATTGAGCGCGCCGCCTTGTGGGGGATGCGCGGCAAGCCGAAGTCCTCCCAGTCGATCATTTCAGCCGGCCAATCCGGCCGCCAACGGTTGTCGAGGTACAGCCCGAAGGTGCGCCAGATGCGATTCTCGTCGCGTCGTGCCAGACCGCAGGCACGTACCACGGTACCATCCGGGAAGGCGACGTCCACGACTTCTTCTTTCGCGATCGCCTGCATCCGCCTAATTCGTCATCATTGTAGCGCGTCCGAGTAAGAGTGTCCGTATATATTGAGGAGAAACGCAAAGACCGGCGAAGTGCCGGCCTCTGGTGGAAGTGAGGGTTGTAGGTTTGGCGTGCGAGCCAGGATCAGTCGTCGCTCTGGAGCGCCAATTCCGGTGCCGGTTCGGAAACCGGCAAGATAGCGGTGTCGCCTTCGATGCGCAGGTCGGGGAGCCAGCTGAGCCATTTCGGCAAGTACCAGTTCCAGTCACCAAGCATCGCCATCATCGACGGTACCAGCACGGTGCGAATCACGGTCGCGTCGAGGAAGATGGCCACCGCCAGGCCGAAGCCCATCTGCTGGAAAGCAAGGAGCCGGCCAAGCGCGAAGCTGGTAAAAACGACGACCATGATGAGCGCGGCGCCAGTGATCAGGCGCGCCGTGGACTGCAGGCCCACCGCAACCGACTCGTGATTACGGCCGGTCAGGTCGTAGTGCTCACGGATACGGCTGACCAGGAAGACGTGGTAGTCCATGCTCAGGCCGAAGAGTACGCAGAAGAGGAAGATCGGCACCCAGGCCTCGATCGTCGGAGACGTATCAAAGCCGAGGTAGGTGTGCAGGTACCCCTTCTCGAAGACGAGCACCATCAAGCCATAGGTCGCACCGACCGAGAGCAGGTTGAGCAGAATCGCCTTGAGCGGGACGATGAGCGAGCGGAAGGCGACGAGCAACAGCAGGAAGCTGAGGCCGAGCACCCAGATGAAGATCACCGGAGTGAACTTGTCGACGACCTTGAAGAAGTCGTGGTTGAACGCCGTTGCACCGGTCACATACACCTTCGCCTGCGATCCCTGGAAGGCGGATGGGACGATCGTGCTCCGCAGTTGGTCGAGCGTCGTGTACGCGCCGTCCGAGTTCGAATCGCCGGTGTAGGTCACCTTGATCAGGGCCAGGTCGTTGTTCTGATTCCATTCGACGCTCGGGTTCGGCTCAAACGCCTTATCCTGACCAACCGCGTTCACGAAGCGACCAATCGCCGCCTCCGAGGCGCTGCTCTTCTGCGCGTCAACGACGATCTCGTACGGCGCCAAACGGCCGGCCGAGAACTGGTCATTCAGAATCTCGTAGGCGGTCTTGACGTTGCTCTTCGGCAGCGTATCGACACCTGACATCCCACGATGGAGCTGGAAGAACGGAATCGACGCGGCACCGAGAAGGATGATCGCGAGTGTGGCAGCGATCGCCGGCCGGCGCAGAATGACATGGGTCAACGTGCCCCAGAAGCCGGAACGGATCGATTCCTCATCGACACGGTCGACACTGGCAACCGCGACGGTGCTGTACTTGATGCGGCGCGGCCAGTTGATGTGATCACCGAGCAGGCTCAGAAGCGCAGGAACGAGCGTCAGCATCGCCGCCACGGCCGAGACAACCACCAGCACGGCACCGATGCCGAGGCTACGGAAGATCGTGGAGGGCATCAAGAGCATACCGGAGAGCGCGACGACAACGGTCAGGCCGGAGAAGAGCACCGCTTTGCTGGCGGTTCGACCGGAGGCCGTAATCGCGTCGATCTTCTCGACACCGTGGCTTCGTTCTTCACGATAGCGCGAGATGATGAAGAGTGCGTAGTCGATGCCGACCGCGAACCCGATCATGAAGATCATATTCTCGACGTAGAGCGAGAGGTCCATCGCGCGGCCGACGAGTGCGGTCAAACCGAGCGCGACGACGATTGCGAAAACGGAGAGCACCAGCGGCACAGCCGCGGCCAGTAACGCCCCGAAGACGACGATCAGAATGAGAATCGTGATCGGCAGGACGATAGTTTCGGCCTTGGCCAGGTCGTCCTCGGAAATGGCGGTAAATTCGTGGTTCGTGCTGACGTCGCCGACGGTGAGAACATCGAAGCCATTACCGTTCAGTTTGCTGATCGTGTTCATATACTCATCGGCGTGATCGTTCGCATAGGACGTATCCGTGCCGAGCGATACCGGGATGAGCGTCGTGTGACGATCGGCGGAGACCATCGCGTTCGCCTGCGGCAAGCCGGCCGCCTTGGCATCGTAGTAGCTGCTGGCGGACGAGACGAGGCCCTTCAATCCGAGCAACGCCGATTCGGCCGACTTGACCTCCTGCTCGAAGGCCGGATCATCCACCGTCATCGTTTTCGATTGAACGATCACCGTCTCGGACACGGCCGCCGACCCGTCGAAGCGGGCGTCGAGCAAATCCATGCCTTTGACGGAGTCAGGCTTGTTCGTCAGTTTCACATCGGACGAGAGCGAGAGCCCGCCGCCGAACGCGATCCCTGCGCCAAGCACAAACAATAGAATCCAGATGCCAACAACACGCCACGGATGACGGGCGCTTCGCCGGGCGAGCCCAGCCGTGGAAAACCACGAGGTCTTCTGCTTCTCTTCCATCCAATACTCCCTTGCTCTACGAAGCACCAACGCGCGGAGAGGTTCGTGAAGAAAGAAACTCGTGCGGTTTACCGCGCCGCGACACCTTGGGTCGTTCTCGCTTGATACGGTTCGGCCGCATTCGTCGTTGAATGGCGACCGGTTCCCAGTATGCGGTGCGCGAGCGCGTGCTCAATTGTCTTTTGGTTCCACTGTACCCTGTCTCATTGGTCAGGTTGGGGATTGCCCGTTCGGTGAAATGATCGGACCGCACTCGCGGGAGTGGCGTCAGGCGAGCGGGGAGTTGATTGGGCTACGAGGCAGCAGGATCGTGACGGTCGTGCCTTCGCCCGGTTCGCTTTCAACGGCAACGGCACCCTGATGCCGCTCAACGATCGTCGCGACGATATGGAGACCAAGGCCGATTCCCGGAACCTGAAGGGCATGATCTCCCGCCCGCATGAACGGTTCGAAGAGGCGTCCTTGTTCCCCTCGCGGGATACCTGCGCCCTGGTCCGATACCGTCAGCTCAACGAGTTCACCCAGCGCCCGCGCGGCGACGGTGATTGGCCCACCGCCCGGTGAATATTTGACCGCGTTGGAGAGAAGATTGTTCACGACCTGCTCGATACGCAACGGGTCCCAGCTGCCGGGCAGTTCGGGGGCGAGATCAAGCTTGAGGGAATGATTCGGCGTCCATTCAGCGCTGGCGACAAAGCGCCTAACGAAGTCTCGCACAATCGTGCTCAAGTCACAGGGCACGATCTCCAACGTGAGCAGGCCGTGCTGAATGCGCGATCGATCGAGCATACTGGCAAGCAGTAGCTCCAATCGTCTCGTTTGGTCGAGAATCTGTTGCACTGAGGCATGGGCACGCTTGGGGTCGAGCGGGTCATGCAACAGATGCTGGCCAAGGAGTTGGAGGTTGCCGTGGATACTCGTCAGGGGATTCCGGAGCTCGTGCGCGACGATCGCCAGCGCCTCGTCGAGTTGCTGCTCCGACGCGCTCACTCGTTCCAGCGTGCGCACGTGGTGCAACGCCACGCTGAATAGACCGGTTGCTGTCAGAAGCTGCTCACGCTCGTCCGGCTCGAATGTCCTCGCCGTCGCGAAGCGTAACGACAATACGCCGATGCAACGCTCGCCACTGAGCAGTGGCAGATAGGCAAGCGAGCAGGATTGACCCAGCAGTTCCGCCGCGACAGATGGAAAGCGCACAACGAGATCGTCAAGCTGCGCAAACCAGAGCGGCACACCATTCGCGGCAACCTGAGCGATCGGTACCGGTGCAGTACGTGGGATCGACGGCGACCCGGAGAGCGCCTCGCTCGACTGGCCGGTCGCGGCGATCAACCGAAGTTGGGATGTATCGTCACGAATCAACGCCAGCGTCGCCGACGTGGCGCCAAGGGCCGATGCGCCCTCATCGACGATTGTGTTGATCACATCGGTTTCGGTTGCTGCCTCGGCGAGATGCGCGAAGAATGTAATCAACGATGACGGCGTGGCCATTGGCGGCGAAACTGAAGGTAGCACAGCTGATTCCGTCGCCTCCCGGGCAGGGGAGTTCGCGCGCTGGGGTTCACGATTGACGTCCGCGCGAGCGGCGTGAATCTCGTCCAGGTGCTGCCCCCTTGTGCGGATATCACTGTCGTGCGTGTATCCACCCATCATAACAACCGGGCCGAGTCACTACAACGCGTCCGTTATCTCTTTCATTCACACACGTGAAAAACGAAGCAGGTCGAGACAAGATGCGCATACTTCTTTGTAAGAC
>CALAGB010000041.1 GCA_937891245.1 uncultured Thermomicrobiales bacterium
TGCGCGGTCAGCGTGTCATTCGTTGCGGCTGTTACCGTCCATGCCGGCGACGAGAACTGCTCGCCCATCCGCTGCATTGAACTTCAGACGAACATCTCCGTTCATCGCAGAGTCAAACGGCAGGAACGGTCACCTTCCGTCCGTTCTATTGCACCGGTACCGTCCAGATGTAGGTGCGACTCAGCAACGTGCCATCGGCATCCTGACCACCGAAAAGCACGATGTTCCCGGTTGTGGGGTTGAAGGCCATCGTCGCATTCTCACGAGCCGTTGGATCCACGCTCGGATTCAACCGGTTCCAATTGGTCCCGTTCCAGACGTAGGTGTCGTTCAGTAACTTCCCGTCAGCGTCCTGACCACCGAAGAGCACGATGTTCCCAGTCGTCGGGTTGAAGGCCATGCTCGCGTTTTCGCGGGCCGCTGGGTCAACGCTCGGATTCAACCGCTTCCAGGTGCTGCCGTTCCAAACGTAGGTATCGTTCAACAGCACACCGTCGGCGTTCTGGCCACCGAAGAGTACGATATTGCCGGTCGTGGGGTTGAAGGCCGCGCTCGCGTTTTCACGAGCGGCCGGGGAACTGGCTGGGTTGAGACCTCGCCAGTTGGCTTGATTGCCTGCAGCACCCGCTGTCCCCGCTAGAAGCGGGAGGCTCGCCAGCGCAAGCATAATACTGAGTGCGGCAACAGCGACCCAGTAACCGATCGTAGATGAGTGGTGGTGATTGAGCCCCACGGCGTACACCTGGACTCCCCTTTCCCATAGTGTGCCTCTGCTGCGGCAACACGGTGAGATTACAGGGGTCGTCGTGTAGGGGACACACATTAAACTCGTGGCTTGGATGCCACTTCGTCACGCTGGTGGCCGGTCGAGCGTCTTTTCGCTCTCGGTCCACTCGTTCCGTCACTGTAGATAACATGCCAGGAGATCTCCTAATTCCCTGTTGGCACCAACCTCTTGCCGGCCGCTCCTCTATACTCAGCCTGATCGACGGATGACGCTCGACGCGGGCGAACGATCGCTCGCGGATAAGGTCGCATGAAACGCCTGCATCGTTTTCTTCTGCACCGCTGGCTCCAAATCGGTCTGCACCTGCTGGTGATCGCCGGGCTCACCGGTGGGCTCTTCGCCACCCATGTCGCCGATGGCTATTTCAACCGCGGCGTCGAATCGGGTGAAGACGCGCGGCCGATTCCGTATACCGACGTCAACCCGCTCGCCGTCAACACCTTCCTCGATCAGGAAGCCGACCCGGCCAACGTCCAGCGCTCACTGGAGATGATCAAGGCGGGCGGCTTTGGCTATATCCGCCAGATGTTCCCCTGGTACGAGATCGAGCCGGAGCGTGGCTCGTATTACGACGACAAGAACCAGGTCGACGCGTGGGCCAAGTTCGATCGGATCGTCAACATCGCCGATAGCCTCGGCATCGAGATCATCGCGCGGCTCGACAAGCCGCCCGCCTGGGCGCGCGTCAACCAGCCGAACGCCGCCCAGTTCCCCGACGGCCCGCCAGACAACAACGCGGATTACGCCAACTACGTGGCGGCGGTCGTCACCCGCTATAAAGGGAAGATCCATTACATCCAGATCTGGAACGAGCCGAACCTGCAAGGCGAATGGGGCGGCGAGCCGATCGACCCGGCCAAATTCACCGAACTCCTGAAAGCGGCCTACACGGCCGCCAAAGCGGCCGATCCGTCGATCGTCGTCCTCATGCCTGGTCTGGCGCCGACTGATCAGACGGGACCGACCAACCTGAGCGATCTCCTCTTTCTCCAGGGGATGTACGACGCCGGGGCGAAGGCGTACTTTGACGTTGCCAGCGTTATGGTCTACGGCTATGGCTACTCGCCGTACGACCGGCGGGTCGCATTCGCGCGCAACAACTTCTCACGGCCGGTCCAGACGCGCGAGATCATGGTGAAAAACGGCGACGCCGCGAAGCCGGTCTGGGCGTCCGAGTACGGCTGGGTTTCGCTGCCGCGCGATTGGGCGGGTGATCCGTCGCCCTGGGGTAATCCGGTCAGTCCCGAAAAGCAGGCGAAGTATCTCTATCAGGGCTACCTGCGGGCGCAGCAGGAGTGGCCCTGGATGGGCGTCATGGCGATCTGGAACTTTCGGACGGTACAGTCGCCGACCGATCCGAATCAGGCCGGCAATCCAACGCGCGGCTTCTCGATCGTCAACTACGACTTCAGCCCGACGCCCGCCTATACGTTGCTCCAGCAGCAAGCGCCGGCGCTCGACCGCGCCTACACCGGCGCCTATAGCGCCGCCAGCCCGCTGATCCAGCACGCGGGCGGCTGGTCGCTCAGCGGCAGTGGCGACGCGGCGACGCTCGTGGCGCAGGCGGACGGCGCGCAGGCGACGATCGACTTCTCCGGCACCCGGCTCGACCTCGAACTGAGCGGTGGCGACGAGGGGCTGGAGGTCTCGATCGACGGCGGAACGGCGCGCACCGCCAGCGCGAGCGGCGGCACACGGCGTGTCACCGTGGCGGATGGACTCTCCGATGGGCCGCACCGGGCGGTCATCACGGCCTCGGCCGGCGGGGCACAATCCACGAGCATCGCCGGTTTCGATGTCGTGCGTCGCACGATCAACGGCTGGATCTATCCCTGGATCTACGGGGCACTCGGCCTGCTGCTCCTGCTCAACCTCGTCTCGCTCGTCTGGGTGATCCTGCGCGCTCGCGAACCGTCCTCCACCCTCCCGGTCATCGACCACGTCTTCTCGGCCGCTGATCTGCGTGCGACACGCGGCCCGACCCGACACCGCTAGCGCCTGTCGAGACAAAATGATCCGTTCGGGTAGCGTCGTACTACCCCGAAGGATAGGTCCACTTCGGCCAGATAGGCGCACACTGGGACGTGCCATGGATCGATGGGCTCGCCGCACTCGTCCGCTCGCGCGCAACGGGTCAGTGAAAGGTCTCCCCGACCGATATGGACGACACCGCTTCTCGTCACGCGGTTGCACAGCCGCACCGTCCCGATCACGAGGACCCGCCCGCGCGGTCACGAAAACCCGATCTGGCGGGCGCCGATTTCACGCGACAGCCGTTCGTTCTCGCCTGGGAGATGACGCGCGCCTGCAACCTGGCCTGTATTCATTGCCGGGCCGATGCGCAACTCCGTCGTGACCCCCGCGAGTTGACGACGAAGGACGCCTACCGCCTGATCGACGACATCGCGGGCTTCGATGTTCCGCCGACGCTCATCCTGACGGGCGGTGATCCGCTTCGCCGGCCCGATCTGATCGAACTTGTGCGCCATGCGTCAAGCCGCGGCCTTCGCGCAACAGTCACTCCGGCGGGCACGCCACTCGCCAGTCATGAACGCCTCGCGGCCTTGCGGGACGCCGGAGTGGCGCGGCTTGCCGTGAGTCTCGATGGGGCCACCGCCGAGACGCACGACGCCTTCCGGCGGGTGCCCGGCTCGTTCAAATGGACGCTGGCGATCGTGGAGCATGCGCGCGATCTCGGCCTGCCGGTCCAGCTCCATACGACGCTCTGCCGGCAGACACTGCCGGAGCTGCACCAGATGGCGGATCTCGCAAGCGACCTGGGGGTCGTCGTGTGGGCCGTTTTTTGCCTGGTCCCGATGGGACGCGGTCAAACGCTGGAGCCGTTAACGCCGGCCGAATATGAAGAGGTCTTCAACTGGCTGGTCGACCGCAGCGCGGGTGCATCCTGGAACCTGAAGCTGACGGAGGGGTATCACTTCCGGCGTATTCTCGCGCAACGGGGGGAGCGCGCGATCGCCGGGCTCGGCTTCAAGAGTGGCGACGGGATCGGCCGTGCGCCGAAGGCCGTCAATGCGGGCAACGGCTTCTGCTTCGTCTCGCACCGGGGCGAGGTCTGCCCGAGTGGCTTCCTGCCAGTCGTGACCGGCAATGTGCGCGAGCAGTCGATCGTTGATCTCTACCGCAATCATCCCACCTTCAAGACGCTGCGCGATCCCGCACAACTCAGGGGGAAGTGCGGGTCGTGCGGCTTCAAACAGATCTGTGGTGGCTCACGCTCGCGCGCGTACGCCGCCACCGGCGACTTTCTGGCGGCGGATCCGGCCTGCATCTACGAGCCGGGCGCGGTTCACTCAAACGCGTCGTAGCCGGCTGACCGACGGAGAAACAGCGCCCGAGATCGACGCCGGCCCCCAACACGGTCAGCGCCGTCCTGCCGCGACGTTATGCCGGATGGCGGTGGGTCAGGCCCGGGCTGCTGTCGTCTGCTCCGACGCCGCGACGATCGGCGGAGCGGCCGGGCGGCGGTACGACCGGCGGCGGCTCCGGCGGTGTCACGTAGGCGCGCGTCTGCGGTGCCCCGGTCGTCAGGCAGACCGGCTCGCCGCAATGGAACACCTCGAGCGGCCTACCGGAGAGTAATTCGTAGCGGACCTCGTCCGGGCGAATCTCGACACGCAGGCAACTGCCCCGATAGACCACGCGGAAGGACAACCTGGTGAGCGGGACCGGCAAACGCGGTGAAAAGTTCAGGACATCGCCCTGATCCCGCATCCCACCGAAGCCGGCGACCGCGACCAGCCAGGCACCGGAAAGCGAGGCGAGGTGCAGGCCATCGGCCGTGTTCCCCGCCAGATCGTGCAGGTCGATGAGCGACGTCTCACGGAAGTAGTCGTAGGCGAGCCGGAGATGCCCGACCTCGGCGGCGACGATCGCCTGGATGGAGGCGGACAACGACGAGTCGCGCACCGTGATCGCCTCGTAATAATCGAAGTCGCGCAGCTTCTGCTCCGCGTCGAAGCGGTCACCACACAGATAGAGGGCCAGGACTAGATCGGCCTGTTTGACGACCTGGCTCGAATAGAGCAGGTAGTAGGGATAGTGGAGGAGCAGCGGATACTCGTTATCACCGTTTGATATGAAGTCCCACGGACGGTAGCGGGTGAATCCCTCCGACTGCGCCGTCACACCCAGTTTGGTGTCGAACGGCACTGCGACTGCACCGGCCGCCGCGCGCCATGCCTCGACATCGCCCTGCTCGACTCCCAGCTCGCGCGCGCGCTCGGGATAGCGCTCGACCACATCGGCAGCGACACTCAGGTTGCGCGCGGCCATCAAGTTCGTAAACACGTTGTTGTCGACGAGCGCGGTGTACTCATCGGGGCCGGTCACACCGTCGATACGAAAGCAGCCTTCCGCGTCATGATGCCCGAGCGACAGCCAGAGGCGCGCCGTCTCGACAAGCAGGTCGAGACCGGGCCCGCCTTCGAACGCGGTGTCGCCGGTCGCTTTGACATAGCGGCGTACCGCTTCGGCGATGTCGGCATTGATATGGAAGGCGGCGGTGCCGGCCGGCCAATAGCCGGAGCACTCTTCGCCGCGGATCGTGCGCCAGGGAAACGCCGCGCCGCGCAGCCGCAGCTCATGCGCGCGGGCACGCGCCAGCTCGAGCGTCGAATGCCGCCAACGCAGAGCGTCGCGAGCAGCTTCGGGCGTGGTGTAGGTCAACACCGGCAGGGTATACATCTCCATGTCCCAGAAGGTATGACCGTCGTAGCCGCGGCCGGTGAGTCCTTTCGCCGGAATCGCACGCTGCTCGGCGCGGGCGGCCGACTGCACCACCTGGAAGAGGGCGAACCGCACCGCCTGCTGCAGCTCCGGGTCGCCGTCCAACTCCACATCAGCACGCCCCCACACGTCGTCGAGGTAGGCGCGTTGCGCGGCGAGCAGCCCATCCCAGCCGGTGCGACTCGCCGCCGCCAGTGCCGCGTCCACCTGATCGCGTACCGCCGGCATGGAACGACGGCTCGACCAGCCATAGGAGGCGATCTTGACGACCGTCAGGCGTTGCCCCGGCTCCAGCTCAGTGCTGATCGTCACGCGCGCCAGGTTCGGCTCGCTGTGGCTCTCGAACACCGTTCCCGGCGGGCCGTCGAACACATGGTTGAGCCCGGCAGCCATCCCCAACCGGCTGGCGCGCGTACGATGCCCGAGCGAGACCTCGAGACCATGATGCGCGTGGTATTCGCCCACCAGCGGAGCACGCAAGGCGACCGCCGCCCGTGGGTCGCGTGACTGTTCCGGCAGCGGCTGGTTCGCGACGAGCGTCGACTGCACGACGATCCGGGCTGACGCATCGAGCGCCTCAACCTCGTAGCGGACCGCCGCCACCCCGCGCTGGACAAACGAGACCAGCCGGGTCGAACGAATCTTGACCGCCTGGCCGGCCGGGGAGATCCAGTGAACCTCTCGTCGCAGGACACCGTCGCGCAGGTCAAGCACGCGCTCATGACGCACGAGCGTCCCGTAGCGCACGTCGAACGGCTCGTCATCGACCAGCAGCCGGATGAGCTTGCCGTTCGTCACGTTGATCAGCGACTGGCCCTCTTCCGGATAACCGTAGCCACCCTCGGCATACGGCAATGGCAGCGTCTCGAAGAAGCCGTTCAGGTATGTCCCTGGCATCCCGTGCGGTTCACCCTCATCGAGGGTTCCACGAAACCCAACGTGGCCGTTGGAGAGGGCGAAGATTGATTCGGTGTACGGCAGGAGGTCAAGACGCAGTTCCGGCTCGACGATGGCCCATGGCTCGACCCGCAACACGCCCGGTTCAATCATCGCTCCTCCAGCAGTTCGCTCAAGTCGGTGACCACGATATCGGCGCCACGGAGACGCAACGCCTCTGCCTGACCCACCCGGTCGACGCCGACGACCAGGCCGAACGCTCCGGCGCGCCCCGCCTCGACACCCGAGAGAGCATCCTCAAAAACCGCACACCGCGCGGGCTCGACGCCGAGCATGTCGGCAGCGGCGAGGAATGTATCGGGGGCGGGCTTGCCGGGCAACCCCTGTTCGGCGGCGACCACGCCGTCGACGCGCACTTCGAAAAGCTGCTCCAGACCAGCGACCGCCAGGATCTCCTGGCAGTTCCTGCTCGCGGAAACGACCGCCCGCCGCAGTCCGGCAGCACGCGCGGCCAGCACGAACCGTTTTGACCCTGCATAGACCTCGACACCCTGGCGGCGGAGGACGTCGAGGAAGATCTCGTTCTTGCGTGTTCCGAGCCCGTGCACGGTCAGCGCGTCCGCCGGGTCATCGAGCGTGCCTTCCGGCAGTACGATCCCGCGCGACGCCAGAAACGCACGCACACCATCCTGCCGCAACCGGCCGTCGACGTATTTAGCATAGTCCGTCGCGATATCAAAGGGACGAAACGGCGCGCCGGTCTCCCGGGAGCGTTCGCGCAAAAAGGCGTCGAACATCTCCTTCCAGGCGGCCGCATGCACCTTTGCCGTCTCGGTCAGAACGCCGTCGAGGTCGAACAGACAGGCCGTGATGCCGTCCGGCAAGGCGGGAATGTAACCATTATTCGTCGTTGTCACAGGCGTGGCCTCCTCCGCGATCCGGGTGTCAGCGCATCACCGAGAGTGTCGCCACGTCCCGGCACTGTAACCCGGCACTCCCGCCAGAGCAACCCGCGTTCCAGCGTCGGCAGCGGGCCGCTCCAGCGCAGCGCTGCCATGGTATGTGGGTTGCTCAGGCCGGTTGTACGACAGTGCGCGAAGGGAGAAGCTTTTGGAACGGCCGGCCTACGTCACCTTCGATTGCTACGGCACCCTGGTCGACTTCGATCTTGGGCCGATCACGCTCGAGCGGCTCGGGCCGCGTCTGATGGCCGGCGATCGCGCTGTCTTCCTCCGTGCCTTCGAGGAGACGCGCTATCAAGAGGTGCTGGGACCATACCGCCCCTATCGCGACGTGCTGCAGCGCAGTATGCGACGGACGATGCGCCAATTCGGCCTCGCCTACGACGCCGCCGACGGTGCGGCGATCATCGCCGCCGTGCCGACCTTTGGCCCGTTTCCCGAGGTGCCTCCGGTCCTCGAACGCATTCGCGCACACTGTCGCATCGTGATCGTGACGAATAGCGACGACGATCTCATCGCCGAAAACGTGCGCCGGATCGGTGTGCCCTTTGATCGCGTCATCACATCCGAAGAGGCCGGCGTCTACAAGCCGTCACCTGCGATGTTCCATCACGTGCTTGACACGCTCGACTGCCGGCCCGAGGACGTTCTTCATGTGGCACAGGGATTTCGATATGACATCGTGCCGACTCACGATCTCGGCTGGCGGCAGGTCTGGATCAATCGCCATGGCTTGCCCGGCGACTCCAGGCACCGACCCGCGTATGAGCTGCCCGACCTCAGCGGACTGCCGGATCTGCTGAACATCAGGCACTGAAAACAATCCTCTCCCGCGTGCGCGAAAAGTCATGACGTTGTATCCTGTGACCCCAATTGTATTGTTCAGGACTCATCAGGGGTACACAGGTGGGAGAGTAGGCCGCTTGGCACAGGGAACAGCAACCGCGGCAGCTGCCGCCGCGCAGGCGTCGGACGCCGACGATACCTATGATGGCCGAAAAATCTTCCTCGTCGGCAGCGGGCATCTGGCGCACGATCTCTATTCGGCATTCATGGGTGTGTTGATCCCAGCCGTACAGGACAAGCTCGGACTCTCGCTCGCTATGGTCAGTTTGATGATCCCGGCGCAGCAATTGCCGGGAATCGCTCAACCGTATATCGGATATCTGGCCGACAAGACAACCCGTAAATGGTTCGTCGTCTTCGCCCCCAGCGTTTCGGCGATCACCATCTCGATGATCGGTCTGGCGCCGAACGTCGCGGTCGTCTTGCTGCTGCTCATCGCATCGGGACTCTCCTCGGCGTCCTTCCACGCGCCCGCCGTGGCGCTGGTCGGCGAAATGGGCGGCAAACGGATGGGCCGGGCGATGTCCATATTCATGGCGCTCGGCGATTCGGCCCGCACGATCGGACCGCTGCTGCTAACCGCCGCCATCTCGCTCTTCACGCTCGAAGGCTCGGCGGTCGTGATGGTCTTCGGTATCGCCGCCTCGGTCGTCCTCTATTTCACGATCGACACGAGCGAGAGCGACCGGGTGCGCAAGCAAGCCGCGAAGCAAGACGTCCGCGCGCTCTTCATCGCTCGGCGGCGGCCACTCGCCGCGCTCGTCGCCGTTTCAGTCATCAACGGACTGGCGATCGCGCCATATTCGTATTTCCTGGTCAAGTTCCTCGAAGAAAGCGGCCGCAGCGAGTGGTACGGCGGCATCGCCCTGGCGCTTCTGTCGGCCGCCGGCATCGCCGGTGGCCTGATGGCCGGTACGCTGTCGGACCGGCTTGGTCGCCGGACAGTGCTGGCAGTAACGGCCATCGCGGCGGCACCGCTGTTCTATCTCTATCTCTGGCTCGAGAACGGCTCGTGGATTGTCCTGCTCGTGCTGATGGCGGCCG
>CALAGB010000042.1 GCA_937891245.1 uncultured Thermomicrobiales bacterium
CTTATTGATCCTCGCGGTGGTTGATGTTCTCAACATGGCGCCCAAGGGGAACATAGGACCGTTCATTGTTGGACTGATCGTCGTCGCGATCGGTATCTCATTCGGCGCGAACGCCGGATACGCGATCAACCCCGCGCGCGACTTTGGTCCGCGGGTCCTCGCCTGGCTTGCCGGCTGGGGGCACAACGCCTTCCCGGGTGTTGATAACTACTTCTGGATTCCGATTGTCGGTCCACTGATCGGCGGCGTCGTCGGCGCGTACATCTATGACTTCCTCATTCATGACGTGCTGGTGGCTCGCGGTGCCACACCCGTGTCGGACGTCGAAGAGGTCGGCCGAACCGCGATCGAAGAATAGACCGGCGCGATCAGACTGATCTCTGCCCCATCGCCCAGACGTTGGGTGATGGGGCGGTACCGCCTACCCGCCGTCGCGGCAGCATTTCCTTTTTGCACTGTGATGCGGCCCGACGGCGCGGCCTGAGCAGGAAGAAACCGATCCATAACGGAGGGATGATGTGAAAAAGCTGATTAATCGGCCGGAAGATGCCATTCGCGAGACACTCGAGGGGATGGCGCTGGCCCACGCGGATCTGCTGCGTGTCGACGTCGAACAGCAGTTGATCGTCCGCAAGGACGCACCGGTCGCGGGCAAAGTCGGAGTTGTTTCCGGCGGAGGGAGCGGTCATGAGCCGCTTCACGGCGGATTCGTGGGCATGGGTATGCTCGACGCTGCCTGTCCAGGTGCCGTCTTTACCTCGCCGGTGCCGGATCAGATGCTGGCGGCGGCCAAGGCGGTCAACGGCGGTGCCGGAGTTCTCTACATCGTGAAGAACTACACCGGCGATGTCATGAACTTCGAACTTGCAGCCGAACTGGCCGAGGCCGAAGGGATCTCCGTGCGCAGCGTCATCATCAATGATGATGTCGCGGTGGAGGACAGCACGTTCACCGCGGGCCGGCGCGGCGTTGGCGGGACGGTGCTCGCGGAGAAAATCACCGGCGCCCTGGCCGAGCGAAAGGCGAGCCTCGATGAGGTCGCGGCGATCTGCCAGAAGGTCAACGAGAACGTGCGCAGTATGGGTATGGCGCTGACACCGTGCACGGTACCAGCCGCCGGGCAACCGAGCTTCGAACTCGGCGAAAACGAGATGGAGATTGGCATCGGCATCCACGGCGAACCAGGCCGGCGACGCGTGCCGCTGGCGAGCGCCGATGAGATCGCCGAGATGTTGGTCACGCCGATCGTCGAGGATCTGCCGTTCCGCAAGGACGATCGCGTCCTTGCCTTCGTCAATGGAATGGGCGGAACGCCGCTGATGGAACTCTATATCATGTTCCGCGCCGTCCATCGCTTGCTGGAGGAACGCGGCATCACCGTCGTGCGTTCCCTGGTCGGTAACTACATTACATCGCTGGAGATGGCCGGCACCTCGGTGTCGCTGTTGCGGCTCGACGACCAGATGGTCGATCTCTGGGACGCGCCGGTCCACGCTGCCGGGATGCATTGGGGCGCCTGAGCGGAGGGCCGGGTCGTTCGCAGCACAGACGACTGGCTCACGGTGCGCGGTGAGGAAAATATGTCAGACAATGAGCAACTCGGCATCCGGATCATGCGCCGGATCCAGAACGTTATTCACGCCAATACGGCCGAACTGGACGCCTTCGATCGACCGATCGGTGATGGCGATCATGGCACCAACATGGATCGCGGCTTCACGGCGGTACTGCCCAAGATTGAAGCGCAACCGGATCAATCACTCGCCGCCGTTTTCAAGACAACGGCGATGACCTTGATCTCGACCGTCGGCGGTGCCGCCGGGCCGCTGTACGGGACGGGCTTCCTGCGCATCTCGACGGCCATTGTGGATCTGGATGACGACCACCCGCGTCAGGTAGCGGCGGCCTTGACGGCGGCCCTTGGCGGGGTGCAGGCACGGGGCAAGGCGACGACCGGCGAAAAGACGATGGTCGATGCCCTGGCTGCGGCCGTCGACGCAGCCAACGTGGCAGTTGAAGAAGGAGTCGATACCGTGACCGTGCTCGAGCGGGCAGCCGCTGCCGCTCGCGCGGGTATGGAAGCGACGATTCCGATGCGCGCAACCAAGGGGCGCGCCAGCTATCTCGGCGAGCGAAGCATCGGTCATCAGGATCCAGGCGCTACCTCCAGCTATCTGATCATCCAGGCCGTCGCGGACGTCGTGCGCGACGGGCCGGTGAACACGTAGAAACATGGATTGATCTCGCATCGCATTCGGACTAGGCGGCCGGTGCGCTGTACGCGCATACGGCCGCGGGAAAAGGAGTCACATCGTGGCAGACGTTATCCTCGCCCTGGATCAAGGTACGACAAGCTCGCGCGCTATTCTCTTCGGTCACGACGGTCTCCCACTCATGATGCGCAGCAAAGAGTTCGCCCAGCACTACCCACAACCAGGCTGGGTTGAGCACGATCCTGAGGACATCTGGGACTCGCAAATCGAGATGGCGAAATATGTCCTGAACAGTAGTCAGGGCCAGCAAAACCAGGCGATCGCGATCGGTATCACCAACCAACGTGAGACGACGCTCGTCTGGGATCGCAAGACCGGAAAGCCGGTGTACAACGCAATCGTGTGGCAAGATCGGCGTACTGCCGCCTATTGCGACCAGTTGCGGGCGCAGGGGTGGGAAGACAAAATCCGCGAGAAGACTGGCCTGGTGATCGACCCGTATTTCTCGGGCACAAAGGTGCGCTGGATTCTCGAGAATGTTGACGGCGCCCGCGAGAAGGCAGAACGAGGCGAACTCGCCTTCGGGACGGTCGACAGCTTCCTGATTTATCGTCTCACCAGCGGAAAGCTGCATATCACCGACTTCACGAACGCTTCGCGCACCCTCCTCTTCAACATCAACACGCTCGATTGGGACGACGACGTCCTCAAGGAATTCGGCATTCCGCGTTCCCTGTTGCCCGAAGTTCGGCCGTCGAGCGAAAAATATGGTGAGTCTGATCCGTCTATCTTCGGTCGTTCCATCCCGATTGCCGGTGTGGCCGGAGATCAGCAAGCCGCTACGTTCGGCCAGGCGTGCTTCGAGATTGGTACCGCGAAGCAGACCTATGGCACGGGAAGCTTCATGTTGATGAACATCGGCGATAAGCCAACCATTTCCAAGTACGGACTCCTTACCACGATCGCCTGGGGGATCGGCGGCAAGGTGACCTACGCGTTGGAAGGCTCGATCTTCGTCACTGGGGCCGCGGTCCAATGGCTGCGCGACGAGCTGAAGTTCTTTGGTGACGCTGCTGAATCGGAAGCGCTCGCGACCTCCGTCAAATCAACGGGTGGCGTCTACGTCGTGCCCGCCTTCACCGGACTCGGAGCGCCATACTGGGACGCCTATGCGCGCGGCACAATCATCGGACTTACGCGCGGCGTCGGCCGTGCCGAGATCACGCGGGCGACCCTGGAAGCCGTCGCCTATCAGACACGCGACGTCCTCGAGGCGATGCAGAGCGACGCGGGGCTCGAACTCAAAGAATTGCGTGTCGACGGAGGCATGGTCGCGAACGATTTCCTCATGCAGTTCCAGGCGGACATCGTTGGCAAGCCGGTCAACCGGCCCAAGGTCGCTGAGACGACTGCTCTGGGCGCGGCGTATTTAGCCGGCCAGGCGGTTGGATTCTGGAAGGATCAACAAGACGTCGCTCGGAACTGGCAGCTCGATCAGCGATTCAACCCGCATATGAACGATGCAGAGCGACAAGAACTGTACCGCGGCTGGAAACGGGCGGTCGAGCGCTCGCGAGCCTGGGAAGAAGCTGAGTCGCCAACGGAGAGTTGAACCGAAGACGTGGGGCGGCGCGAGCCCGAGCGAATCGCTCGCTCGCGGCCTCACCGCCCCACCTACCGTCCCGTCATCGTTGTCCGATGGCGTTGGGCGCTGGAGTAAGCATGGCGGTTGGGCTAGTCATCGTGTCACACAGCCAACAAGTCGCCGATGGCGTACGAGATATCGCGGCACAGATGGCGGGAGATCAAGTCGTCATTCGCGCGGCCGGCGGCGCGGCCGATGGCTCGCTCGGCACGAATGCCGAGGCGATCGCGCGCGCGATCACCGAGGCCGAGCAGGGCGATGGTGTGCTCATCCTCATGGACCTCGGCTCTGCCGTTCTCAGCGCCGAAACCGCGCTGGAAATGCTCGGCCTGGATGCTGGTCAAAAGGTACAGCTGAGCAACGCCCCCCTTGTCGAAGGAGCAGTCGTTGCCGCCGTCACCGCCTCGACGGGTCAGCCACTTGAAGAGGTGGCGAGTGCGGCGCTCGACGCGAAGAACATGACCAAGGTCATCCGATGAACGAAACGCGCGGAGGGTAGGTACGCATGGTGGACGCGGAAATCACGATTACGAACGCGGCAGGTCTCCATGCGCGCCCAGCCGCCCTCTTCGTCCGGACGGCGGCTGGCTTCGAGTCATCGATTCGCGTGCGGAACCTTTCGCGGGACGCCGAACGTGAGGCGGACGCCAAAAGCATTTTGAGCGTGATGACGCTTGGCATCGAACAGGGCCACATCATCTCGATCAGCGCCGAAGGTCCCGACGAGACAGCCGCGATCGATACGCTCCGTGCGCTGGCCAAAGGAAACATCGACGAATGAAACGCGACAGGTACGAGGTGATACGATGGCCGAGCATGTACTCAACGGCGTAGGGGCCGCTCCGGGCTTCGCCATCGGTCGGGTATTTCGCTACGCGCCGAGGGAAACGGCGACTGAATCGCAAGCAATCAACCAAACCGAGATCGAGGCAGAGGTGGCACGGCTCCGCGACGCCACCGATCGTGCACGCACACGGATCACGGCGGCCCGGGAAGCGGCCGCAAAATCGGGTGAGGCGGAAGCCGCGATTTTCGATGCGCATCTGCTCATGCTCGATGATCCCGCGATGATTGGCGAAAGCGAACGACGGATTCGCGAGGATCATCAGCCGGCCGCGATCGCCGTTGAGCAAACCGCGGCCGCTCTGCGGAAGATGTTCGATCAGATCGAGGATTCCTATCTCCGAGAGCGCGGGAAAGATGTGACCGATGTGGCGACGCAGATTATTCGCGCGCTTCAGGGAGATGCGTCGCCATCTACCGCACAGACGTTGCCGCCCGATTCGGTCATCGTTGCCGATGAGTTGCTCGCATCCGATGTCGCGCTGCTCGATATGGAACGCGTGACCGCACTTGTGACCGCGCAGGGGAGCCGCACCGCCCACGTCGCGATTATGGCGCGTGCCATGGGATTGCCAATCGTCGTCGGCGTCACCGATATTCTCTCGCGCTCACGTGATGGTGACGTTGTCACGGTCGATGGCGAACGCGGTGAGGTGGTGCTCTCGCCCGAGCCGAGCACGTTGGCACGCATGGAGGAGCGTATCAATACGGAGCGCCAGGAGCGGCTTCGACGCGCGGAGTTCCGGGATCTCCCCGGTCTGACACGAGACGGCACGCGCATCGCGCTCTTCGCGAATATCGGTACGCCAGATGAAATTGAGGCGGCATTAGAGCAGGGGGCCGAAGGAATCGGGCTCGTTCGTACCGAGTTTCTCTTTCATGAGCGCTCGGACCTGCCGGATGAACAGGAGCAATTTCTCACCTATCAGGCGATCGCGCAGGGAATGGCGAACCGGCCGGTTGTTATTCGGACACTCGATGCGGGTGGTGATAAACCGGTGGCGGGGATCCCGGTTGCGACGGAGATGAACCCGTTTCTCGGGGTCCGCGGGCTGCGTTTGAGCCTCAAACATCCCGAGATCTTGCGCACGCAATTGCGCGCCATCCTGCGTGCGGCAGCGTCGGGTGATATCCATGTGATGTTCCCGATGGTTACAACCGTCGACGACGTGCGGGCCGCCCGCCAAATCCTCGCATCTGTGGGCGCCGAACTTGAGGCCGAAGGGATCGAGCATCGTCGTGACATCCCGGTTGGGATCATGATCGAGGTGCCGGCGGCCGCCGTGAGTGCGGACCGCCTCATCAAGGAGGTCGATTTCTTCAGCCTCGGCACGAACGATCTCGCGCAATATGTGCTGGCCGTTGACCGAACCAACGAGCTACTCGCGACGAATTACTCACCACTCGACGTCGCCGTCCTTCGGTTGATCGAGCGCGCCGTTTCCGCGGCAGACGCGGCGGGCAAGCCGGTCGCCGTGTGCGGCGAGCTCGCCGGGGATCTGGAAGCGATTCCACTCCTCGTGGGTCTGGGCGTGCGCGAGTTAAGTATGACGGCAACCCGAATCCCGCAGGCGAAGGAGCTCATCCGTGAGCTCCGTGTTGGCGATGAAGCCCAGGCAGCCCAAGCACGGATCGCGTAGTAATTGCGTAGGAAAGCACAGTCTGAACCGCGAGGTCGTTCTCGTCTGAAGCCTCGACACGCGACCGGGATGACGAAGCAGCGCAGCGGTTAGAGAAAGAGATGTGAGATGGCAACAACCGTGCGGATGACTCCGATACCGGAGGATATTGAGCGACAATCCTTCGATGTCATCGTCATTGGAGCTGGAATCAACGGCGCCGGAATCGCGCGTGACGCGGCGATGCGTGGACTGGAAGTGCTGTTAATCGACAAAGGCGATATCGCGAGCGGAACGACTGCTCGTTCGACGCGCCTCATTCATGGTGGGCTGCGCTACCTGGAATATTATGAAATTCCGCTCGTCCGGGAATCGTTGCGCGAGCGGGAGATCCTGCTGCGTATCGCTCCCAACCTGGTACACCCCCTCCCCTTCCTCATCCCGATCTATGAGGGTGCGAAACGAGGACCAAGATTAATTCGGCTCGGGATGATCGCCTATGACGTGTTGTCCTTCGACAAGAGTATGAAACGCCACCATATGCTCAGCCGCGAGCAGACACTTCAGCTCGAACCCGGTCTCAACGCCGATGGCTTGCTCGGTGCCGCGTATTACTACGACGCACAGATCACATTCCCTGAGCGACTGGCAATCGAAAACGTGCTGTCGGCACGCGACAAAGGCGCGGTCGTCCTCACGTATTGCAATGTCGACCATCCGCTCACTGACGATCGCGGCAACGTAACCGGCATTGCCTTTACTGACCTAATTGGTGGCGGCACGTATTCGGTACACGCACCGATTACGGTGAACGTGGCTGGCCCCTGGGTTGATAACGTCATCGCCGACCGTGAGCGTCAACGTTACATCGGCGGCACGAAAGGGAGTCACATTGTCGTCGATGCGTTCCCCGGAGCGCCGAAAGAAGCGCTCTACGTTGAGGCCGCGGCTGACCGCCGCCCCTATTTCATCGTCCCCTGGAACGGTCGCTATCTGATTGGGACGACCGATATTCGCCATAGCGGGGATTTCGATGAAGTCGCGCCGGACGATGAGGAGATCGAGTACCTCGTCAACGAGACGAACCATGTCATACCGGACGCGAATCTGAAGCGAACCGATATTCTGTACGCGTACGCCGGGGTTCGCCCGCTCCCCTATAAGGAGGAGGGAACGCCAGGGAGCATCACGCGCAAACATGTTATTCATGTTCACAAGGCACCGCTGAATGGAATGATCTCGATCATCGGCGGCAAGATTACGACCTACCGGAGACTCGCGGAGCAAACGATCGACGCGGTCTTCAAGCTGCTCAAGCGGCCGGCCCCGTCGTCTCTGACCGGCAAGGTCCCACTGCCCGGTGCGAACACCTATGACTTCGACCGCTTCACCGCCAATCTGATATCGACGTCCGGGCTCGGCAGCAGCGTTGTCCAGCGGCTGGTCCGCATCTATGGGGTGCGCGCCAAGCAGATCATCCAGCTCGCAGGCGATGACCCGCTCTTGCGAGAAAGCTTCAGCCCGGATACCGGCGCAATCGGAGCCGAGATACCGTACGCGGTTCAGTCCGAGATGGCCGAGACACTTATCGATATCTTGATGCGTCGCACTATGATCGGGCTCGATGAGACCGCCGGTCGTGATGCCGCTGAGAACGCACTGAAGATTGCGCAGCAAACGCTCGGTTGGGATGAAGAACGCGCTCGGGCGGAACTCGCAAGTTACCGTGACTACCTTCAATATCTGCGGCCACGCGCACTACCGGACGAAGTTCCGCTGGTTTGACTTGTCAGGCACGCTCAGAGCACGAGACTACTGCTCGTGGGACGTTAGAGCGCGCCTGAGCCGCCCTCAGCGGCGCTTGGTTACAACGGACTCTTTGCCGGAAGTCCGGCACGGCGCGGATACGGCTTGGGCGGTTTGCCGACCTGCTCGATGATGACGAGCGTCGTGCCGCTCAACTCCGGCAAGGTTGGTGACTCGACGCCAATCAGCTTGCAGCGCAGCGCCTTCAGTGCGTTGGTTGTGGAAACGACTTCTGCCGCGATGTCGCGCCCTTTCGGGAAGATACCCCAGCCGCGCGGACCGCAGAACGGCATGCAGAGCTCGATGAGCGTCGGCAGTTTGGCCACGGCCCGGGCGATCACGACATCGAACGCCGAACGATAGGCTGGATCGTGGGCTAATTCTTCGGACCGTCCATGCACCGCGCGGACGCCGTCGAGTCCAAGTTCGCGAATCGCTTCCTGGAGAAAGCCGATCTTTTTCGCGGTCGCGTCGATCAATGTCAACTCAATACTCGGATCGGCGATCTTGAGTGGCAGGCCAGGAAAGCCGCCGCCGGTCCCCACATCGACGAGGCGCAGGTTACCGGCGACGCGCGAGGCGAGGCGATGGCGCGCCAGGAGCGGGGCGAGCGCGAGCGAATCGAGAAAAAGCCGGCGTTCGATCTCATCCGGCTCGGTGACGCGTGTCAGGTTAAAGCGCTCGTTCCACTCGATGAGCAGCGCACGATAGGCCTCGAACCGCTCCAGCGCGGTTTCATCGAGCGTCAGTCCGAGGTCGGTCGCTTTGGCGCGCAGCAGCGGCAATGATGGCATATCGTCGTCGAGGCTTTCACATGAAAAGGCCGCGGTCGATCTGACCGCGGCACAAGCGTTTGCGATACTAGCCGGCCGTCGTAGCAACGGCCGGCTTGGTGCCAACGAGCGCACCGGCGCGTTCGGCAATTGATTCGGCGTCGATCCCGGCCTGGCGTCGCAGTGCGTTCTGCGACGCGTGATCGTAGAACTTGTCGGCGAGACCGAGCCGGTCGACCGGCAGATCGATCTCTTCGCGAGCCAGTAGTTCGAGGACTGCACTCCCGAAGCCGCCGGCCAGCATTGCTTCCTCGACCGTGACGAGCGCACCCGTTTTGCGGGCGGATTGGAGCAATAGCTCCTCATCGAGCGGCTTGACAAAGCGCGCGTTGATGACCTCCGCCGAGATGCCGCGTTCGGCGAGGATCTCGGCCGCGCGCGTCGCGGGCAAAACCGTCGAGCCGATGGCCGCGATCGTGAGATCCGTTCCCTCGCGGATCAGTTCGCCTTTGCCGATCGGCAGCGGGTGCGGTTCGCCGAGCATCGATACGCCGACTCCGGCGCCGCGTGGATACCGTAGCGCGATCGGACCGCTGTCGTGGGCGACGGCCGTGGCGACCATGTGGCGCAGTTCGTCTTCATCTTTGGGCGCCATCACGACCATGTTCGGTAGACAGCGCAGGTAGGCGAAGTCGAAGATACCGTGGTGCGTGCGCCCGTCGTCGCCGACCAGCCCGGCGCGATCCATGGCGAAGACCACCGGCAGGTTCTGAATGCAGACGTCATGGATGACCTGGTCGTAGGCGCGCTGCAGGAAGGTCGAGTAGATCGTCGCGAACGGCCTGATCCCCTGAGTCGAAAGCCCGGCCGCGAACGTGACGGCATGCTGCTCGGCAATACCGACGTCAAAGAACCGCGAGGGATGTTCTTTGGCGAACGGCAAAAGTCCGGTGCCGTCGGGCATGGCCGCCGTGATCGCCACAATACGTGGATCGTTCTTGGCCAGTGCCGTCAGAGTTTGCCCGAAAACATCCTGGTATTTCGGTGGAGACGGTGGCGCGCCGGGAATCTTGATCGAAGCGGCGTGATGCTTGAACGGATCGTTTTCCGCGGGCTCGTATCCCTTGCCCTTGACGGTAACGGCGTGGATAAACACGGGCCCGGAAATCTTCTTGGCCTGTTCGAAGGTGTCGATCAGATCGCGAACGTTGTGGCCGTCGATCGGTCCGATGTAGGTAAAGCCAAGCTCTTCCCAGATCATCGTGTGATAGACGATCTCTTTGAGCCCGTCCTTCATTCGCTTGCCGAGTTCGAGGAGCAGATCGCCCTGCGGCATGTGCGACAGAATGCGCTCGACTTCGGCCTTTGCCTGGCTATAGCGGCCGTCGGTGCGAATGCGACTGAGGTACTTCGGCAGCGCGCCGACATTTGGCGCGATCGACATCTCGTTGTCGTTAAGCACGACGATGAAGGGTACTTGCAGGCTGCCGGCATTATTGAGTGCTTCGTAGGCCATACCGCCGGTGAGCGCGCCGTCGCCGATGACCGCGATCGAATGGAACTGCTCACCGCGCAACTGACCACCAACCGCCATCCCGAGGGCGGCCGAAATCGACGTGCTGGCATGCCCGGCACCGAACTGATCGTGTTCACTTTCTTCGCGCTGCAGGAAGCCGCTCAGCCCGCCTTCCTGGCGAATGGTGTGGAAGCGCCCGCGGCGGCCGGTCAGAATCTTGTGTGGATACGCCTGATGCCCGACATCCCAGACGATTTTGTCGACCGGAGAATTAAAGACGTAATGCAGAGCGAGCGTGAGCTCAACTGATCCGAGGTTCGACGCGAAGTGCCCGCCGGTCTGATGGACAACGACATCGAATATCAGATCCCGAAGTTCTTTCGCGGCCGTCTCAAGCTCCGGGACGGTCAGCGTTTTCAGGTCTGCTGGACCGTTTATCCGCTCAAGCACCATCGGTTTCTCCTCCAAAAGGCACGAGGCAATCGGTCCGCGACACGCGAACCTCGTAGCATCGTATCAACGCTCGTGCCCAAACGTCAATCAACCCATTTGTCCCAGGACGGGGGATGCGCTCATTCGTTCGGAGTCGTGCGCCCGGATTCATGTCGGCCTGTCAGCGTTTCGGCGTCGGGCTTTGCTGCCGTCGACCCGCCGGCAGATCAATCGTAAACGTCGTTCCCTTACCCATCTCACTCACTACGTTAACCGTACCACTGTGCTTCGCCGCGATTTCGCGCACAATCGCCAGACCAAGCCCGAATCCGCTCGATTGGGCGTCATGGCCGTTGGCACGATAGAAGCGATCGAAGATGTGGGGAATCGCCTCTTCCGGAATGCCGGAGCCGGTGTCTGTTACGCTGACGCGCACACCCGTCGTTCGGAGGTCGGTATCGCGGATGGCAGCCAACCCGATCGCAACCTTGCCGCCTTCGGGCGTGTGCCGAATCGCGTTGCGGACCAGATTGTCGATCGCTTGATCGATGAGCGCTTCGTCGGCCACGATCGTCTGCGCGTTCGATGTCGGCCCGCTCAGTTCAATGCCGCTCGCACCTGCCTCCACCCGATGGCGCCGCAGCACGCGGCCGATGATCTCACCGACATCGACCTCGTGCAGTTGCGGGCCCGATTGGCCGGATTCCAAGCGCGCCAGCTCGAGTATCTGGATGAGCAATTCATTGACCCGCTCCGACTCCTGGCCGATCGTTTCCAACGCCTCCTGGCGCTGCTGTTCGGTCTCGAAGATGCCGTCGCTCAGCCCCTGCGCATAGCCCTGGATCGAGGTAAGCGGGGTGCGCAGCTCGTGGGCAATATTGGCCAGCAGGCGTCGCTGGCTCTCATACGTGATGCGCAGGCGACGGACCATTTCGTTGAAGCTCTGTACCAACCGCCCGACTTCGCCGTCGCCCTGTTCCGGCACCGTGCGATTCAAGTCGCCGCCAGCGACGCCGTTCGCGGCCTGAGTGAGCCGCGTGATTGGCAATGCGATCGAGCGGCTGAGGAAGACCGTCGCGATGACCGCGGCAAGGAGCGCGATGCCGAACGCCAGCAGGAGAGGCAGCAAGAGTTCTCGGAAGAGCGGTGCTCCGCTCGGTGCGATGATAGCGACGTAGCGACCCTCGACCTGTGAGACGATCGTGATCAGGGCGCGTTGACCGCCAATCGTCCCGACGTAGATATCGCGGTCCTGCTGCGTCAAGCGATTCAGCGAGCCGGCGTTTTCCACCCGAACCAGAAGGCGCAAGCTTGCCTGATAGAACCGGTTCTTCGCCTCGGCCGAGAGCGGAGCGTCCGCTTTCGTATCATGCAGCACTTCGCCATGTTGGTCGAGCAGAATCAGGCGGACTTTCAACTGCTTGGCCTGAATATCGAGGATGTCATTCACCGACGACATCAGCGCCGGCCGGTTGAGGGCGAAGCCGGTTTGCACCACGACCGGGGCGGAATAATCCTCCAGTCGCCGAATTTCGAGATGCGTTTGAACGTTGCGCACGGGAATGAAGGCAACGACAAAGGTGAGGCTGAAAACCAGCATGATGACCGCGAGGTGTGAAATGAGAATGCGGGCTCTCAAGCTCTTGAACATGTCGTCGCCTCTTATTCGGCGTGGTTCAGGCGGTAGCCGACCCCGCGAACCGTCTCGATTTCGGCATTGCTGTCGAGAAGACGAGCGCGCAGTCGGTTGATGTGTACATCGATGGTTCGTGTGTCGACATCGTATTCTCGTCCCCAAACCTGACGCAGGAGCGTTTCGCGGGTCATCACGATGCCGGGGCGGGCGGCCAGGCTCAGGAGCAGATCGAATTCCTTCGTACGGAGTTCGATTTCCTGTCCATGCACCGTCGCGATACGCTCATCCGGCTGAATAATGAGATCGCCGACGACCACTTCGTGGATCAAATTGGCCGGTCCACTGGAACGACGCAGGGCGGACCGAATACGCGCCAGGAGTACCTTCGACTTGAAGGGCTTGGTGATGTAATCGTCTGCGCCGAGATCGAGCCCTTCGATCACATCGCGTTCGTCATCAAGCGCCGTCAGCATAATGATCGGCACCGCGCTGCGGGTGCGAATCGCGCGGCAGACATCGCGACCGTGCAGGCCGGGTAGCATCAGATCGAGTACGACGAGGTCCGGCTGGATCTCACTAAACAGGCGTAGTCCCTCGCGACCATCGTTTGCCACATGCGGTTCGTACCCTTCTCGTTTCAGGTAAACGCGTAGCAGATTTGCGATGTTGAGATCGTCTTCGACAACCAGAATGCGTTCCATTGATCCGCGCGCCTCCGTTTCGTCCGTATTATTGTCTCTCCGACAACCTCCTGTTATCGGCCGCGCGAACGAACGGTGATACTCTCCGGCTCATGGCACATCATGTGCGTTACCCCTGCCATAACCTCTCGACCGGCCATGAAGGGGCGTTGGTCGAAAGGACGTCTCAGCGAAGCCTCTCCTCGTGCGCGCGCTGAGCATGGTGGAATTTGGAGTTATGATGATAATGGGCGTTGTACGTCCCACCATTCTCGTTGTCGAGGATGACGAGGGGATCGCCGAATTAATCTCATTTGTCCTGGAGGAGGCGGGCTTTGAGGTGCACACGGAAAGTGGCATCGAACCTGCCTTGCGCATATTTGACGATCTCAATCCGCAGCTGGTGATCACCGATTTGATGCTCCCGGATGGACTCGGGTCGGAACTCATCAAACAGATGCGGCGGTCGAATCACGACGGCGACGTCGGAAGCATTCTCATCTCAGGCCACCCACAAGCCAAAGAACATGCCGCCGCATCGCATGCCGATGCCTACCTCACGAAACCGTTCAACCTCGACGATCTCTCCCGCCTGGTCGAAGACCTCCTGAACTAGCCTACTCCCACGCCCTGCCTACCGGACTAATTACCGGCGGGCGGCGTTGTGCCGTAGATTTGGGTCACCACATCCTGCCGCAACGAGAGCACGAAGTTGGTTGGCGCCGAAGGGTGCGCGACCGAGCGATCGATCAGGAAGTGCGGAAAGCGTTCCCAGCGATCGGGGTGGATGACTGCACTGAGTAAGTCCCCCCAATCGGGATTCGAGAGCGTGCGCGAGCCGACGGTGCTCAGCGTCATGGTGCGCTGCAAGCGCCCTTCCGTGGATGCCAGGATCGTTGGGTGATCGGGACGCATGAAGACGACCTGCGGTGGATTCGATGCCGGATACTGTTCGTTCGGTTTCACGATCTGCAACACCGGGAAATCGCGGAAATACCAGGCAAACGGCTGGGCGATCGTCGAATCGACGGCGACTGAGAGCCCGTGCCCGCCGGTTGGATCGCGCGCATCCTGCGAGAATGTCGTCATATCGCGACTGACCGCGAGAATCTGCTTGACCGTTGTGCCAACAGCCGGCGTACTGTCGCCGACCGTTAGCGGCTCGCCCGGTCTGGAGGCGGTCTGGCTCTGAAGCAGGGCTGCCGCACGTAGGCCGGTACCGGCGAGCAAGAGCGCGACGAACAGACCAACCAGCGCCCAGGCCTGCACCGGCATCGACCGGCCGATCCAGATCGAAAGGGCGAGGAGCGGCGCGAAGATGACGATCGCGACCAGAATAAACGTGAAGATCCAGGCAGCAGCGTCAGTCCCGATGTCACTGGCGAGCAGTCCGTAGGTGCTGAGCGCGGCAAAGAAGGTGATCGGCACCGCGGTCACGAAGAGGAGGCCGCGCGGCGTCCTGACGTCCGACCAGCGAACGTGATTCACCAGGGCATCGAGCCCGACACCGGCCAGAAGTAGAAGCGGCAGCGCGGTCAGCGTATACAGTGGGACATTCTTGCCGCCGAGTATCGAGCCGCAGATCAATCCGAGCGCGGTCCAGACGAGCAGTCCCGGCACCAGCAGATCGCGCGGGCGATCGTCCGAACGCGCGCGCCAGGCGAAGATGATGGCAAGGATCGCAAGCCCCAGCGAGACCGTCTCATCAATCGTGATCTGGAAGAAGGCGAGATGCCATTCCTGACCGGCATGCGCGACGTGCTGATCCCAGAGCGCGCGCAGGCTTTCGCGGAAGAAATCGGAGAAACCGGACGGATGGACGAACAGGCTCGTCGACACGATGACGACGGACGCGAGCGCACCGAGCGCGACAGGCACAAGCGAGCGCGGTGAAACGTTCCGTTCACTGGATAGGATGAGCAACGCGACGACGACGATCGGGAGTGCGATCCAGCCGAGCGGATCGGACATCACCACCAGGGCGGCTCCGATGCCGAAGAGTACGGCCGCGCCGCCGGAATCGCGGTCGAGCCAGCTGAGTCCGGCCGCGAGCGCCAGTAGCGACGTGAATATGAGCAACCCGCCGGCGCTCGCGTTGCGTGAGGTTTGCACAAAGGTCGGTGAGATCGCGATGAGCGCGACGGTTGCCAGCGCCGGTCCACGGCCGATCCAGCGACCTAACCACCAGACCAGAGCAATCGAGCCAAGCGACGCGAGCAACGGGACGATGCGGACAATGCCATCGCTGGAACCGAAGAGGAAGAGCGCGAGCGCCGTGAGCGCGGTCGGCAGTGGCGCCTGTCCGGCGGCGGCCGGGATCGTGCCACCCTGCACAATGCTGAGCGCGTTGGATGCCAGGCTGGCCTCATTGAACGAGAGCGGCAACGCCGAGTAGCCCACGATGCGCATAAGGAAGGCAACCGTCGCGATCGCGACCCAGCCGAGGCTGAACCAGGAGAGTGACGCGAAACTCAACGGCCGATCGAGCACCGAGGTGAACTCGCCATCGCTGGCATGCCCATCAAACGTTTCGACACGTTCCAACCTGTCCGTCCTCCTCATGTTCGGTCCGCGCTCACCCTCGCTGCTGGTAAGCGAGGTTTACCCCGCCTCATCGATCGTAGCGAATCTGGTTGAAATACGGATAAAGATCGTTCCGCACATAGACACGGAAGTTGACCGAGCCGAAGCCGCTCGGCACCTCGCGATAGGCGACCATGCGGAAGATCTTGCCCTGCTGACTCGGCTCCCGCATCGACCAGATGCTTGACCAGACGCTACGCGCCACATCGAGCAGTGTGTAGGGCGGTCGGCTGCTGTCCTGATAATTCTGGCGATTCTCGTCGGTAATATCCGGCGCGTAGGCGAAACGGCGGTAGGTGTTCTCCTCCGGATACCACCAGCGCATTGGATATTCCTGGTAGCTGTAATTCTCCTTGAGCTGATCTTCCATGGCGCTGGTAAGCGTGTTGTCCGCCACGATGATCACCTGGGCATCGAGATCGCTCGGTAGTTGGTTGCCAATGTAGCGCCGGTTCGGAAAATCCTTCAAATACCAGTTGAACGGCCATTGGGTGACGTCGTCGTACCAGACCGCAAGCCCCATCCCGCCGTTGACCTGCTGAGATAGTTCGGTCAACTGTTTCGTGACTCTTGGCACGTCGGGCGATGTCTGGACATAAATCAGCATATCGCGCGGCACATCGCCCTCGCGATAGGTGAGGCGCCATTCGGCATGCACCTGGGCCAGCGACAAGGCGAGTGTCCCGGCGATCAGAACCGTCGTTAGCGCACGCCTCTCACCGAGTCGAACGATCGCCAGCGCCAGCAGCGCGAGCAGCACGAGCCAGGGGAGGTAGACGAATGTCCACCAGTGATCGGTGACCCCGGCGCGGAGCGTTCGCTCGTAAACGCCGGACGCGGCGCTATATGGTCCGTCGCTCGCCCAGGCGAGCGAGAGAAAGGCAGTACCGAGCAGCGCGATAACGGCGCCACCGAAGGCGATGAGATCGCGGCGTGCGCCTGGCGACCACCGCAACCAGTGGCGTTCAAGCTGTTCGATGCCATCACCGATCGTGGCCGCCGCGAGCAGCGTCATCGGCAGCGCGATATGCACCACGATCCAGGGCATCTTTTCACCGGCCCACGAGAGGACCGCGAGCATACCGAACGACCAGTAGATGAGAAAGCCACGGATGTACGTGCGTCGATCGGGCGAGATGCCGGCTCGCCAGGCGCGGACGGTGCGCCAGAGCGTGAGGAGGATGGCGAACGGAAAGATGAGCGCGGCGACGTATTCGTATTGGGGCAGCAGAATCAGGTAATAAAACCACGGTTCCTGGCCAC
>CALAGB010000043.1 GCA_937891245.1 uncultured Thermomicrobiales bacterium
GTCCTCGATCAGGAGCGTTGATGAACGAGCCGATCAGTATCATGGCACACACAGAGCCGGCACCGCCCACGCGAGAAGCGGACACGTATGGTCCGTTCGTCAAACGCCCGCCGGTCATCCTGCATGGCCGCTGGCTGATCGCGGCGCGGCTTGGGGTGATCCTCTTCGCGCTCATCTGCTTCGGCTCCGTCGTCATCACGATCCCGCAGAGCTGGCAGCAGTCGCTCAATCTGCACGACATCGTCGGTAATTCACCGAGCCCCGCAAAGGTCGATGAAGCCAGGCGCGCGCTGCGCAGCCTCGGGCTGAGTCCAAAATCGCTGGCGATCATGAGCGCGGCAGCCGGTTTCGCGCAAATGATCGGCTTCTACGCCGTGGGCCTCTATCTTCTCGGCAAGAAATCGAACGAACTGATGACGCTGGTCGTCGCGACCTTCCTCATCGCCATGGCCAGCGCTCAGTTCCCCCCCGATCTGATCGCGATGCAGGCAACCCATCCGATTCAGGCGACCGTCGGCTTCATCATCGACCTTGTTTTCTTGCTGGGATTCGTCAACCTCTTCTTCCTCTTCCCGGATGGCCGCTTTACGCCACGCTGGACGATCGCGGTCAGCGTCGTGATGGCATTGAGTCTCCTCAACGATCTGCTGATAACCCACGACGCGTTCAAAAATCCGTCTCCACTAAAGGACGGTCTGCAGTTCGGCACGCTGATCGTCTGCGTTGCGATCGCCCAGGTCTACCGCTACCGGCGCACCTCGGGACAGGTCGAACGCCAGCAGCTGAAATGGTTTCTCAGCGGCCTTGGGTTCGCGATGCTCGCATTCATCATTCTCAATGTCGCGATTGTCGATCGCAATCTGCTCCATCCCGAGGCGCCGGTAATGCAGGCGATCATCTCCGAGATGATCCTCTCGATGGTTTGGGTGCCGCTCCAACTCTGCATACCGGTGACGCTGGCGATCGCCATCATGCGCTACCGGCTCTTCGACATCGATGTCGTTATCAACCGCACGCTCGTCTTTACCGGGCTCTCGGTATCGATCGTCGGGCTGTATGCGTTGGTGGTGGTCGGCCTCGGCAAGCTCATCCATAGCGGCGACGATCTGGCGCTGTCGCTCGCGGCCACGGTGATCGTCGCCGTCGCCTTCCAGCCGCTCCGTTTGCGGCTGCAACGCGGAGTCAATCGCATGTTGTATGGCGATCGCGACGATCCGTACGCGGTGCTGACGCGGCTCGGTCGTCGGCTGGAAGGAACGCTCGCCCCCCATACGGCATTGACGGTGATCGTCGATACGGTGGCGACAGCACTGAAGCTGCCCTACGTCGCCATTGAGCGTGCTGAGGAGTCGTCCGAACAGCTGATCGTGGCGCACGGGGTGGCGGTAGCCGAGCCACTTCGCTTACCGCTCGCCCATCAAGGCGTATCGGTCGGAACGCTGCTCGTCGCGCCGCGCGGGCCAAACGAACCGCTGACCCGTGCCGATCGCGAGCTGCTCAACGACATCGCGCGCCAGGCCGGCCCGGCCGTGCACGCCATGCAGCTGACGATCGATCTGCAACGCTCGCGCGAACGGCTGGTGCTGGCGCGCGAGGAGGAGCGGCGGCGCTTGCGACGCGACTTGCACGACGGGCTCGGCCCACGTCTGGCAGCGCTGACGTTGCGCATCGAAACGGCACGCGAACGACTGGCGAGCGATCCACTGGCCGATGAACTGCTGGGAGATCTCTCAACCCGTACCGAGGATGCGGTTGCGGATATCCGCCGCCTTGTCTACAGCTTGCGGCCACCGGCGCTCGACGACCTCGGCCTCGTCCCGGCGCTCCGCCAGGCGAGCGAGAGCTACGGGGGCGGCGGACCAGCCTTCGTCATCGAGGCGCCGGAGCAACTTCCGACCTTACCCGCAGCCGTTGAGGTCGCCACCTACCGTATCGCCCAGGAAGCGATCGCCAACGTCGTGCGCCACGCCCGCGCCCGTTACTGCATCATCCGGCTCACCGTGAACGCCGCGACCTCGCATCTGCTCGTGGAGGTCGAAGATGACGGTCGCGGGCTGCCGCCCGACGCGATTACCGGCATCGGCCTGCACTCGATGCGCGAGCGGGCCGAAGAACTCGGCGGATCGCTGGATATTCACCCCCGAGCAAGTAGCGGCACCCTGGTCCGTGCCCGGCTACCGTTTCAGCCGATGGGGAATGCGGAATCCGCACTCACGTAGGGAGGAACCTGTCTCCTCCCTACGGATCGATCGATGAGTTGTTCGGGCTAATCGCCCGATGGCGCCGAGTAGCTCACACCGTGGGCTTTTTGCATGGCCGACATCATCTCTTCGTTGGTCATCAGCTTGGTCGTACGATAGGTCGCCAGATGCCCGGCGCCGGTTACGACCAACGCGCCCGCCGCGGCACTGACATCGTCAGGCAACTCGGCGATCGCGACGACATCGTACTTTCCCATTGCGAAGTAGAAACATTCCAGACGGCCGCTCATCCCTTCCATGAGCGACGCGACGCCAGCAACGCGATCCTGCGGGTTCGCGACGAGCGCCTTGCGCGCCTCCGCTGAATAGGTGGCCTGGATCAGATAGTGTGCCATGACGAGCCTCCGACCCTGATATATATCACGCCACTTCGCGATCGGTTTTCGACGGATAGGGTGAGTATGTTTGATGTACCTCGGCTCGTCAAGCACAATATTGTCAGGTAATCACCAGAAACGTAACGAACTCTGACTATCCCTTCCCCGCCAACGCCTTGAGATCGGGCGGCGTCCAGACGTCGAGGTCATCACGGCCGAGGCAGTAGTCAGCGATCTGCTCCAAAGTCGCCCACCAGACACCATCGAAGCTGTTGATGTACTCGATCATCCGCTCCAGCAGCAGCACCCGCGACGGCCGCCCGCTGACGAACGGATGCATCGTCAGGATATAGACACCGTTGTAGCGATGGTAGCCCTGGAATTCGCTCGACCAGACCTCAAATACCTTTTCCGGACTCGAAATGCCGCCGGTGCTCATGTTGTAGTGCGGGTAGTCATCGAGAATCCACTGAATCGGCAGTTCGAGCAGGTTCCCCTCGTCGGTCGCCACCTGGTACGGGATGTCGTTGCCCATCAGGCTGCTGTCGTAGCGGAAACCGTAGCGCTTGAGAAGCGCCGGTGAGCCGGGATTCAGATCCCAAGCGGGCGAGCGATAGCCGGCCGGTTTGCGCCCGATCAACCGTTCCCACGACTCCAGCCCGCGCACCAGTACTGCTTCTTCCTCTTCATCCGTCAGCGTATTCGGGCGCTCGTGCAAATAGCCATGATGACCAACCTCGTGCCCCTCAGTGAGGATTCGTTCGATCATTTCGGGATGCAATTCGGCCGTGAAACCGGGCACGAAGAAGGTGGCGGGGATGCCGTACTTCTTCAGTGAATCGAGAATGCGCGGCACACCGACCGCCGGGCCGTAGGTCGCCGTCGAAATCAGCGTCAGCCGCTCGTGCCCGTGCTCTTTGTCCTGCACCAGAGGGATCGTTTCGCCATCCGCATCGAAGGTCACCGCAGCGGCAACCTGCTTGCCGTCCGGCCAGGTAAATCGCGCCATCTTCTCGCCTCCTTGTCGGGTGATCAACGGTATCCACATGATCCATCGAATGTACTCGCTCTCATTCGCTGCGTACAGGACTATTGAGCGGCCGCCAGCGCTCCGCACACATACGGTGTGCGTGAAGTACGCATCTAGTTGACATGCTCCTCATGCCGCGCTACAGTCGAATGAAGCAACGGTTATTTCGACTAGAATCTCGATACCATTCGCTCAATATACCCGAAAATGATCGCCCCTGCACACGGTTTGGCCATCGGAAACGCTGGTCGCCCGGGTTGCAACGAGCATCGATCAAGGGATAGAGGAGGTGCCGTTCACGCCAACCGACTGCGCCAAACCGAGAGACAGATCACAGCGATTCGACAATGACGTCTGCCCATGCGGGAAGGAATCAGAGATGGATTCGGGGGAAACGAAGTTGCTCAGCCGCGCGTTGACACGACGCCGACTGCTCACCCACACAGCGCTCGGCGCCGGTGCCGCGCTCGTCTCGACCGGACTGCTCGCCGCCTGCGGCAGCCCGCCGAAAGTCGCAACGACGACTGGATCATCCTCAACGACGACCTCAAGCTCGTCGACCGCCGCCAGCGCATCCGGCGCAGCGACGACGACAACCGCCTCGCCGGCCACGGGAACGACCACGGAAGCCTCACCTTCAGCCACCGAGGCTGCCGCCAACGTCAAACAAGGCGGCATTCTGAACATGGGAATCCCGGATATTGGGACGATGAATCCGTTCGTCTCCAACACCATCGTCGAGAACTACATCCTGATGATGCTCTACCCCGCCTGCGCCTCGCTCGATAAGAGCTCGAACCGCGTCCCTTATGTCGCCGAAAAGTGGGAAACCAGTCCAGACGGCATGACCCATACGATTCACCTTCGCCAGGGTTTCATGTGGGACGACGGGCAGCCGCTGACCGCGCAGGACGTTAAGTTCACCGCCGAGTTCGAGGCGAAGAACGAATTCTCCTGGAAGGCCTCGATCGTTAGCTCCGACAACATCGCGAGCATGGAGACGCCGGACGACTACACGCTCATCGTCACGATGGCGCAGCCGTTCGTCTCGTTCCTCAACGAGTTCCTCTACTGGTTCCGCATCATGCCGAAGCACGTCTGGGAACCGATTCCGGATCCGAAGACGTATGCAAACGACAAGCCGGTCGGGGCCGGGCCGTTCAAGCTATCGCAGTGGACGAAGAGCCAATTCATCGAACTCGAAGCGCGCAAAGATTACAACTACCCGCCCGTTGGCCGGCCACCGTACAT
>CALAGB010000044.1 GCA_937891245.1 uncultured Thermomicrobiales bacterium
TTCCCTACACGACGCTCTTCCGATCTGGGTCATCTGACGGTGATGATGAGGTGTCGTCCGCCGTTGTCGTCGCCGGCCCGGACGACTCCTGAGTCGATGTCGAATCCGTCGTTGTGCCCGTGTTCGCCGAGGTGTCGTTGGCCTCGGTCGTTGCCGGTGTGGTGGCTTGTGTCGTGTCCGGTGTCGCGATCGCGCCGCCAACCAGTCCATTGACCGTATCCGTGACCGTATTGACGACGTTCGTCACCACGTCGGTATCGCCCGTCGTCGTGGTGGTCGCCGTGGCCGAGGCGCTGCCCACGGCCGTCGAGTCGACGTCGCCGTTGAGGTTGAGATTGACCGTCCCGGAATCGCCCGAGCCGAGATTGAGCAGCGGACCCGCCGCCAGCGCAGTGCCGGCTGTGAAGAGCCCGAGGGTTAGGCCCAAAATGAGCCCAAGCCCCCATATTCGTCTACGCATGATCGAAAATCCTCCGTCTTGTCCGGTTGCGCTTCGCAACCAGACCAGCTAATCAGATGCCGTAAATGAGACTGTCAAAGACAGCCAGGCACCTGATTAGGCAGGGGAGGTGGGAACGGGATGGTTAATGCTGACGGGGAAGTGAAGCGCACGGGCCAGCAGCGAGCGCTGTGTCAGAACCAGTGCGAGCAAAAGCATGACAAGGATCGCGGCGAAACCGGCCGCTCCGCTGGAGCCGCCGATCGACAGCCCGCCTGAAGCGCCGCCCGCGAACGAGGAGCCGGAAATCGGCAGGCTCGGAACCGGCAGCGAGGGTACCGGGATTGGCAGGTGGTGCAGTGGCAGCGACGGGGCACTGACGCCCAATTCGCGCGCCGCTCGGACCAGATCGTGAAGCACTGCCCCGGCCGTTGCGTCGATCGTGGTCGTCCAGTCGCCCGAACCGGTTGCCACCGGGGCGATCGGCGCTGCCGTGCCGGTCGTTCCGATAGCGTGCGCCACGGTCGGCGTCGCCGGTGACGTCGACATTTCCGGCGTGATCGGCAGGCCCGCCTGCGAATCGACCGCAAGGCCGTTCGGCATCTGGCCGGCAATCGGTGCGACGGCCGGGCCGTCGTTCGTCACCGGTCGGGTCAGGGTCGTCGTGTTCGGAGTCGTCGTACCCGGAATGATCGGTTGAGTAAGCGAGCCGCCTGGCTGATGACCGGCACCGTTCGGCGTCGAGCCGGAGCCGATGCCGCCGATCACCGGTGTATTGCCACCCGGCTGCCCGGGAACGATCGGTGATGTCGGATCAAGCGGAGTCGTCGGATTCACGGGCGTCGTTGGGTTCGTGACCGGCGTCACCGGATCGACGATCGGGTCGGTCACTGGAGCGGCGACGTTGCCCACGATCTTGTTCACGGCGTCCGTCGTGTCGTCAACCAGCGGATCGACTACCGGCTGAGTGGGCAGAAGTGGCGTGACGACGTCAACCACCGGCTGGGTAACCGGCAGCGTCTGACCGACCTGATCCAGTACCTTGCCCGGCGCCGTCGTCAGCGTCTGATCGACCGTATCGATGGTCTGCTGCACGGTTTGGTCGACCACGTCAACCACCGGCTGGGTGACCTGATCGACAGTCTCCGTCAGTGGCTGCGTGACCTGATTGACCGTCTTGCTCACCGGCTGAGTCACCGGAGCGACCGTCTTGGTGACCGTATCAACAGTCTGGTTGACCATCTGATCAACCGGCGTCGTTACGGTTTGTGTTGTCGGGTTGGAGACGACCGTATCGACCGTCTGGTTGACGCTGTTCGTGGTCTGATCGACGAGGTTCGTAACCGGGCTGGCGACCGGACTCGGTGCCACGTTATTGACCGTGTCATCGACGGTCTGGTTGACCGTGTTGGTGACGGTGTCGACGGTATTCGTGAGGGTGTCGGTCAATGATGGTGGTGGATCGGCCGGGGTTGTATCTGGCGTTGGGGTGCCTGTCAGTGCGCCCGTCGTATCGGTCACGAGGTTGGTCGTGGTGTCGAGCACGCCACCGAGCAGCCCCTTGGCGGCCACACCCTGCGCGAGGATGAGGCTGGCCAGCAGGCCGAGCGTTGCGGCGGTCAACACCAGTCGGGTACGCATGAGTTCCCGTCACGAACCGAATACACAAGCGGCATGGCCCGCAACCGGACCACGCAGTTTCTATACCTTAGCGTGGGGATGACCTGAGCTGAAGAGCAGGTCGTACCGCTCGTACATGCGAAATATGGGCTATAAAAGGTCCTAGGACTTCGGGCCCGGGGGGGGGGTACCGGAAGATGCCTTCATGCATCCTCCGGTTGTCGGTCGCGCGGCGTTATCGACCGGTCGGGCCGTCAATCTGGAAGGCCAAGGGGTCCGGCTTGTAGGGGCGCAGCAACCAGAGTGGGCGACGGAGATTGCCCGGCCCGGGAGCCGGTCGTGCCAGCTTCAGCCAGCGTTCGAAGGCCGCCATCGAGCGTTTGGTGTCGACGACGATATCGCCATACTCGTCGTTGATCGATGCCTTGACCACGCGTACTCGCTGGTGCCAGGCATGCGCGCCGCTGATCGGATCGGGCTGCACCGGGAAGGTCAGATTCTGATGCACCCCGGCGTCGCTCCACCAGATCTTCTGCGAGTCGGGATCGCTGCTGGCGAAGGGGCGCACGCCCGATTCCTGACGCATCCGGTAGACGCCCGGCTCGGTCTCTTGAATCGAGACGGACGCCGCCGACCAGCCGTTGTTGCCGCCATGGTCGTCGAGACGCCAGCGACCGAGGTGATGCGAACAGGCGACGACACCCGGGCGCAACCCCTCGGTGATCCAGACGCGATCGACAAAGTAGCCGATCTCCGTCTCGACACGTGCCAGGTCGCCAATCTCGACGCCGATCCGCTTGGCGTCGCTCGGGTGCAGCCAGAGCGGGTTCGAATGGCTGATCTCGTTGAGCCACTTCGAGTTGCCCGTCCGAGTATGCACGAGCGTCGGAATCCGGTAGTTCGGTAACAGCGTCATCTCCCCGGCCGCACGATCGATGACGCTCGGCGCGACGTGACTCTTGATGTAGCTCGGGATGGCGTGCTCCGGCCAGCCCCACTCGTAGAGGGTGCTGGAGAAGAACTCGAGCTTGCCCGACGGCGTCGGGAAGCCGCGGAGCGGTTCACCGTCGACTTGTACACCGACAGCGCGCCCTTCGGTGGTCGGCGGGTTGCCCGGCATCGGCGTGATCTCCGGGCCGTGCGGCTTCGGTACCTGGCTCATGATGACGTTCGAGAGCGGATCGACGTGTGCCAGTGCTAGCTCTTCCGCCGGCACCGGATCGTCAAACTGCTTCATCGCCTGTTTCTCGATCTCGAACGCGCCGTATTTGCGCATGTAGCCGAGCGGCGTCAGTCCCTCGGCGGCGGCGGCCTCCGGCAGGCCGGGGATCGAGTTCTCGAAGATCCAGCCGTAATACTCATCCATCGTAATCTTCTCGCCGGGGCGATAGGGCGACTCGTAATACTTGCGAATACCGAGCGAGCCGTCGGGGTCGATGCGCCACGAGAGTTCGATCCAGAACTCGTCTTCCTCCCAAACTTCGCCAGGGGTCGCCTCGTAGGTGTGATCGACCTTCTTCCCGAGTCGTTCCATCGCCACGCGCACGACCGGCTGCCGTAGGGCGATCCACTTGGCGGCATGTGTCTCGTAGGAGTGCGTGTCGTGCCGCTCGGCGCCATGGCCCATCGGCAGCACGTAATCGGCGAGCCAGGCGCTTTCGCTCCAGGTCGGGGTGAGCGCGGCATGCAGTTCGAAGAGCGATTCGTCCTTGAGCGCGTCGATCCACATGAAGCCGTCGGGATTCGTCCAGACCGGGTTGTAGACGCGTGTGAAGTACATCGCGATCTTGCCCCGTCCCTGCTTCATCAGGTGCGGCAGGAGCATGCTCATCTCGTGATGGGCCAGGGGATATTCCTTCGGCCAGGAGATTTCGTTCCAGACCTTCTGCTTGCCCGGTTCGGCGAAGGGACGCGGTACGAACTTGTCCCAGACGTTCGGCGCGACTCCGCCCTCGGTACCGACGCTGCCGGTCAGCACGTTTAAGAAGAAGAGCGCGCGCGGCACCGTCCAGCCGCCGAGGTGTCCGGCCGAGGCGGAACGCCAGGTGTGCGAGGCGAAGGCCGTGCCGGCCGCCGCGATCTCGCGCGCGATCTCGGTCACGCTGGCGGCCGGGATGCCGCATTCGGCCTCGGCCATTTCCGGGGTGTATTGCGCGTACGCTTCTTTCAAGGCAACGACGAAGTTGTCGAAGGTCACCTCGACCTCGGGATGGAGCACGCGCAGGTATTCATCCCAGTTGATCCACCGACGCAGAAACTCGCGGTTGAAGAGCTCTTCCTGAATCAGAACATTGGCAACGGCCAGCAAGAAGGCCGTCTCGGTGCCGGGGGACGTCGGGAGCCAGTAGTCACACATCGAGGCGGTGTTGGACAGGCGCGGGTCGAGGACCGCGATTTTGGCGCCCTTCATCTTTGCTTCCATGATGCGCTGGGCGTGCGGGTTGAAATAGTGGCCGCTCTCCAGATGGGCGCTGATCAGCAGGATGAACCTGGCGTTCGCGTAATCCGGCGATGGCCGGTCGATCCCCATCCAGAAGGCGTAGCCGGTACGGCCACCCGAGGAGCAGATATTCGTGTGCGAATTATGTCCATCAATGCCCCACGACTGCAGGACGCGCTCCATGTAGCCGTCTTCGCCGGGGCGGCCGACGTGGTACATCACCTCGCTCTTGCGGCCGTCGACCAGCGCGGAGCGAATCTTGGCGGCGATGGCGTCGAGCGCATCGTCCCAGCTGACTCGTTCCCACTGACCCGAGCCGCGCGCGCCCGCCCGCTTCAATGGATAGAGAATCCGGTCGGGGTCGTTCATCTGCGTCAGCGTGGCCGGGCCCTTGGCGCAGTTGCGTCCTCGGCTGCCTGGGTGGAACGGATTCCCTTCCAGCTTGCGTACCTGCAACGTCTCTTTATCGACGTAGGCCATCAGCCCGCAAGCTGATTCGCAGTTGAAGCAGGTGGTGGGCACCAGCATGTAGTGATGCGGCTTCTTTTCCGGCCAGGCGCGCGGCTCGAATTCAACCCAGTCGTCCCACTGATCGGGCGGCGGATACGATGAGAGACCGCTGGTGGCCTCCGGCACCCATGGCTGCTCGACGCGTCGAGGCTTCTTCTCCGTCCCCGGCGCGGCCGGAGGTGCTTCTCGTGGCTTGATCGTGACCATTCGTGCTCCTTCTTCCACCTGCTGATTTAGCTGAGCGGGACATCTTGCCCGGCGCTGACCCAGATCATTTCGTACACCCAGAGTCCGGCCAGCGCGGCACCGGCGCCGAACGAAGCCGGGAAGATCACATAGCTCGATTGCCAGGCGAGCAGGCCAAGGGCCAGCGGCACGACGATGCCGATGAAGATCACCGCGAACAACAATGTGCTGCGATAGGGACCGTGCGTCAACAAGCCGACGGTCTTGCTCACGTGCAGGTTCTGGCTGTGGGGCATCCCCAGTTCGAGCGCCAGAATGATGCCGAACGCGATCACGCCGCCCGCCAGAATACCGGTGAGCACGCGCAGCTCGTGTTCCGTCGCACCGGCCGAAATACCGACCAGCATCAGCGCTGCCGCCCCGGCGACGACGGCCTGAGCAATCAGATGCGGCAGGAGCAGTCGACTCTGCCAGAAATCACGCCCTTCCGCCTGCGCGAAGAGAAATGCCGTGTAACCGGCCGCCGCCAAGGCCAGCGGAATCCCGGCGCCCATCAACACATCCTGCACCGTGCCGAGGCCGAGCAGCGCGGCCAGCAGCCAGACGAAGATGGCGCCACTAAAGGCGAGCAGAATGTAGCCGCCCCAGACGAGCCATGAGGTCGGATTCGGCAGGAACAGCAAGAACCAGAAGCGTTCCGGCCGCTTCAGATCGACAACCAGCAAGAACGTCGTGATTCCGATGAAAAGCAGACCGACGATCGGCGCGGCGATGTCGAAGGTCGCGTGATTGTGCGCCCAGCCGAAGAGGAGCAGCAGCGCCGCGAGCAACACCGCGCCTGAACCGATTGACTTCGTCCAGAGGTAGGTCGAGACTTTCCAACCCCACGGCTTTGGATGATGCACGTCGTAGACGAGTTTTGTCGGAGCCGGCGCATCTGGTTTCGTGCTGGCGGTCACCGCCTCGGCGGGGCGGCCGTCATCCCGCACCTCGGACCAGAGGTAGCGCGTGTTCCGTGTCTGCACCTCGGGCACGAGGCTCGAATCGTCACTATCGATATAGAAGAGCTTCGGCTTCGTCCCCTGCTCCGGCTTCCGCGTGAGGACGTTCTCGGTGGCGAGCAGGTGACTGATTTCGCTGAACGGGTCGTCCATATCCCCGGCGATGATCGCCTTCTCGGGACAGACGACAACGCAGGCCGGCAGCAGATCGAGGTCGACGCGATGCGCGCAGTAGTTGCACTTGGCCGCCGTGTGCTCGAAAGGGTCGATGTAAATCGCGTCATACGGGCACGCCTGCATGCAGGACTTGCAGCCGATACAGCGAGACGAGTCGAAATCGACGATCCCGTCCGGCCGCTTGAAGAGCGCCTTGGTTGGACAGACGGTAACGCACGGCGCGTCCTCACAATGATTGCAGCGCAGCACGTTGAAATTGCGTCGAACGTCCGGGAATTCGCCTTTCTCGGTGTACTTGACCCAGGTGCGAAAGACGCCGAGCGGAACCTCATTCTCGGACTTACAAGCAGTCGTACAAGCATGACAACCGATACACTTTCGATTGTCAATGACGAAACCATATCTCATAGACGAAAGCCCCCCCCGGCCCGCGAACGTCTCGAATTGTCCCGTGTGAAGCTAACAAACGCCAGACAAAGTGTCCAGTCCTGATGACGGGGGATTGTCATGACATTTCGCCTCCGGCGCGGAAAGGCGTCCGAGTCTGATCCTTTCGAGGCGGATCGACCACGCGCATTCCACCGGCCGCCTGAGCCATTACGCCCATCCAGCGAAGGCGTGAAAGGTGATGCATGTCTTGTATAGGACTTTTCGCTTAGGACTTGACCCAACCGAGTCGCTCGCCTTACGATTCGACTGAGGGCAATATTAGCTCTAACACTCTCTATATTTCTTATTTTCGACAATTGTGGTTTGCGCTGCACCGCTCGATCAGCTTGTGCTGATACGCCGGCTCCTCTGTGGTGGTGCCCACAACCATGTGGAGGAGACGGAAAATGCGTCGTACCTGGGGAACGCTGTTCGCGTTCGTCGCCATTTTCACGATGGTCGTGGCTCCATTGACGGCACAGGCGGCAGGCGAGCCGGCAAGTGCACAGATTGCGTCACTACTCGGCCTGCCATCGCAAGGCTCGCCGCTGACGACCGATCCAAACGCGTTACAGCAGAATCTAAGCGCTGACCCCGGCTCAAACATCTCCGAGATCGCACCGCCCGATCCGAACAATCAGGGTGCGGCACGCCTCTCCTACCCGATCGAGGTTCCGCCTGGGCGGGGTGATACCCAGCCCGATCTCTCGATTACCTACGACTCGAGTAATGCCGACGGCTGGCTTGGCCTCGGCTGGGATCTTTCGACGTCCGCGATCGCGGTCGACACCCGTTGGGGCGTCCCGCGCTACGACTCCTCCAACGAGAGCGAGAGTTACGATTTCAACGGCGATGAACTGACGCCACTGGCCCATGGTGCTGATTTGCAGCCGCGCCAGTCAAGCCCAGATGGAGTGACATTCCATGAGCGCGTGGAAGGAAGCTTCTATCGGATCAAGCGGTATGGCGATAACCCGACCAACTATTTCTGGGTCGTGACCGACCAGGCAGGTGCCCAATATCTGTACGGCGCGACGCTACAGCAAACCAGCGACGGCCTGGCGCCGGTACTCGACAAGAGTCAGGTCCTGACCGACGAGCATGGCAACATCTATAAGTGGCCGCTGCTCGAGCTGGCTGACTATAGTTCCAACCTCACGACGTACACCTACACCATGGTCAACGACCCGATCGTCGCCGCCGACCCGAATAGCCCGGACGGTGCACAACTCTACCTGTCCAACATCAACTATGACGGCGAGAACGACGGCAGCACGACGTCGCCCGGTCCCTACAACGTCAGCTTCACCCTGACGCAGAATCTCTCCGACGGCACGCCACGTCCCGACGTGTTGACCGATGCGCGCGGCGGCTTCCTGATGGTAACGGCGCGACTCTTGAGCAAAATCACGGTCAGCTATAACGATCAGACGATTCGCAGCTATGACTTGCATTACATCCAGGGCGAGTTCAACAAGACGCTGTTGCAGTCGATCACTGAGAACGGCAGCGACGACAGCGCCCTCGCCACGCACAGCTTTAGCTATTACGACAATGTGCATCAGGCTGACGGCAGCTACGACGGCTTCAGCCCGTCCGCAACCTGGGATACCGGCAGCGACAGCGTCGACGAGACGACGCTGCAGGACGCGAGCGCGCTCAGCGGCGCCGTCGCGAACAGCTACGATGGTCACATCTATCTGGGCTTCAATCCGGTCGATCCGACCAAAGAAGGCTCGGTCGGTGTGACGGTCAATTACAACCACATCGACAGTACCGACAAGCTGGCGCTCATCGACATCAACGGAGACAGCCTGCCCGACAAAGTGTTCGAGAGCGGCGAAGCGATCTACTATCGCCTCAACCAGTCGGCGCCGGGACCAAAGAGCAGCACGACCTACGGCCCGGCGGTCGAGATCTCGACCCTCGGAAGCCTCGGCGAGCAGTCGAGCAATACCATCGGCGTCGGCCCGGAAGCCTACGTCGGCGTTTCGGTGCTCTATAACCACGCCTGGACCTTCACGACGAGCCCCATCTACTTCATCGATGTCAACAACGACGGTCTGCCCGACCTGGTACAGAACGGGCATGTTCTCTTCGACCATCTGATTGATGGTGAACTGACATTTAATGAAGATAGCTCAACGACGCAGGTACCGATCGGCACGAGCCAGGTCGATGCGGCGCCGCTCCTGCCCGGCCTTCAGTCGGTCTACGAGCAGGAACTGGCGGCCTCGCCCCTGGTCGATACCGTTCGCCGCTGGGTTGCGCCCTATGCTGGCACGATCAACATCGGTGGCAGCGTCAGCCTGATTCAGGACAGCAGCGCCGCCCGACAGGCCTACAGCACGGCGGATGGCGTGACGGTCGCTATTCAGCACAACGATGATCAACTCTGGTCACAGGTCATCGGCGCGGATGACGGCAACAGCTATACGCCCAGCGGCGTCGACAGTATCTCCGTTCAGGCCGGCGACCGGATCTACTTCCGGGTCGAGTCGGGCTTCGACGGGAAATACGATCAGGTCAACTGGGAACCGACCGTGACCTACACCGGTGTCAGCGCCGCAACCGACGCCAACGGTTTGAACGTCTATGGTTTCGACGCAACCAAGGACTTTACGCTGGCCGGCCGGCAGCATGTCACGGTGACGATGCCATTCGACGGCACGATCAGTATCGCCGGTGACTTGACCAAGTCCGGCGTCACGAGCGACGACGTTACGCTCCAGGTGCTCCAAAATGGCAGCAGTGTCTTCAGCAACGCCATCGCCTGGGACAAGACGGGCACGATCACGCCGCCCGCTACGCTCGACGTCCACAAGGGCGACTCGATCGAACTGCACGTCAAGCTCGACTCGCGCGTCGATTTGAGCCAGATTAGCTGGGATCCAAGCCTCTTTTATACCGCGGCGACCGACGCGAACGGCGACGCAGTGCCGGTGACCGACTCGGCCGGCAACAACGCCGTTCAGCTCAACCCGCCCTACAGCATGGACATCTTCCCACGCTCATCGGTCGCTCAGCCCGACGCCGGCCTGACGCTCTCTGAGACCGGCTCGGCGACCGTCACCCCATCCTTGACCGGCACCTTCACCGGCGGCAGTCCGAACGGCCAGATCACCTTCACCGTCAAGACAACGAAGCAGCTGCTGGGCAAGGAAACCGTGACGATCACCGGCGGCCAGATCACCGCCTGTACCATCGAGGCGCCCGACGGATCGACAACTGACTGCGGCACAACCGGCTTCCAGTCTTTCTCGGTTGATCTGCCGCAGAGTGGCCCGACCTTCTTCGACTTCTCGATTACCAACCCGCTTTTGTCCGACGCCATTACGGCG
>CALAGB010000045.1 GCA_937891245.1 uncultured Thermomicrobiales bacterium
ACAGCGATCGCCAACGCCAAGATCGTCTACGAGCACTTCACCCGCCTCTTCAGCGAACCGCGCTTTCTGAAGCTCAAAGAGCATGGCGCTCAACTCCAGCGGCCGCTCTGGGCGAGTACGAGTACGAAGAACCCTGAATACAGCGACGTGCTCTATATCGACGAACTGATCGGCCCCGATACCGTCAATACGATGACCGAGGCATCGATCAACGCCTTCCGCGACCACGGCACGCTCAAGCGAACCGTCGACGAAAATGTCGCCGAAGCGCACCGCATCATGGACGAGATGGCGAATCTCGGCATCAGCTACGACGAGGTGACCGAACTCTTGCAGGTGCAGGGCGTGGCGGCGTTCACCAAGTCGTTCGATACCCTGCTTGAGGGGATCGAGAAGAAGCGAGTACAGTTCGCCGGCTCCGGGCGGGGCGGAAGCTCTCCCGGGAGTGCCTACAGTGATGAAGTGAATGAAACGGTTCAGCGGCTCCTGAAGAACCAGACCGCGTCCCGCCTCTGGGTGCGTGACACGACACTCTGGAGCCACGACACCGAAGTCCAGAAAAAGGTCGCCAATCGTCTCGGCTGGCTCGATAGCCCAACCGTCATGATGGACGAGGTCGAGCGCTTACAGTCGCTGGCGTCGGATGTCCGCACGGCCGGATACACGAAGGCCGTGTTGCTGGGCATGGGCGGCAGTAGCCTGGCCCCGGAAGTCTTCCAGCGCATCCTCGGCAACCAGGAAGGCTCTCCCGAACTCGTCGTGCTCGATAGCACCAATCCGGCGACGATCCAGCGGGTCTCCGATTCGCTCGACCTTTCCAAAACGTTGTTCATCGTCAGTTCGAAATCGGGCACGACTGTCGAAACGACGACGCTCTACCGCTTCTTCCACGATCGCGTCGCGCAAGGGACGTCGGGCAAGCCGGGCGCGCATTTCGTCGCCATCACCGATCCCGGCACGCTGTTGGAGAAGCTCGCCAAAGACCACGGCTTCCGCGCGTGCTTCCTCAATGCGCCCGATATCGGCGGTCGCTACTCGGCGCTTTCGTTCTTTGGTCTCGTGCCGGCCGCGATCATCGGCCTCGATGTCCAGAAGCTGCTCGAGCGCGCCCGGGCGATGGTCGAACGTCTATCACGTGATTCCGACGACAACCCGGGCCTGACGCTCGGCGCGACGCTCAGCCTCTTGGCCGAGCTTGGTCGCGACAAGCTGACCTTCATCCCCGATCCGGCGCTGGCCGCGCTGGCCGACTGGCTGGAACAGCTCATCGCCGAGAGCACCGGCAAGGATGGCGGCGGCATCGTTCCGATCGCCAACGAACCGCAGTTCGCACCGGGTGACTATGCCTCCGACCGGCTCTTTGTCGGCTTCGACCTCGCACCGCAGCGTTACGTGAAAATCGACGCACTGCTCAGCGGATTGGTCGAAGCGGGTCAACCGGTCGTACGTATTCGCCTGCAGGACGAATGGGATATCGCCGCCGAGTTCCTGCGCTGGGAATTCGCGACGGCCGTGGCGGGTGCCGAACTCGGAATTAACCCGTTCGATGAGCCGAACGTCCAGGAGAGTAAAGACAACACCAACCGGCTGCTGGCGACCTTCGAACAGGAAGGATCGCTGCCGAGACAGGCCGCATCTGCCAGAGAAGGTGATCTCACGGCCTTCGGCGTGAAAGCAACATCGGTCCGCGGGGCGGTCGAGGCTTTTATCGAACAGATCCGGCTCGGCAACTACCTGGCGATCATGGCGTTTTGCGATTACGACCATGAGGCGGAAATCCGCTTGGCCGAGGTTCGGCGGATGCTCGGCGATCGGCTCAACGTCGCCACGACGCTCGGCTACGGTCCGCGCTTCCTGCACTCGATCGGCCAGCTCTACAAAGGCGGACCGGCGTCCGGCGCCTTCCTGCAGATCGTCGTCGAGCCGTCAAACGATCTGCCGATACCGGGTGAGACATACTCGTTCGGCACGCTCTTCGCCGCGCAGTCGCTCGGCGATTACCAGGCACTCGAAAAGCGCCATCGACCCGTTCTGCGACTCACGATCGACGGCGACCCGGTTGCCGGGCTCGATCAGGTACTCAAAGCTCTCGTCACGGCGGCGCTGCGCTAACGAACGGGCGCGATGCATCGGGCCCCGACGACCGGGTGGGCGAGACTGCAAGCCGCGCTTAACAAGAAGGGGACAGAATTCCATGGAACTCGCCATTCTTGGACTCGGGCGCATGGGCGCCAATATGGTGCGCCGGTTGCTGCGCGACGATCATCGCGTCATCGCCTGGAACCGGAGCCATGAGCCGATCAAGGAACTCGAACGTGAAGGCGCGGTCGGCGCCTATGAACTCGAAGACGTCATCACCCAACTGCAGCAACCCCGTGTCATCTGGATGATGCTCCCGTCGGGGCAGGTAACGACCGAAATGATTGATCGCATCCTGCCGATGATGTCGAAGGACGACATTCTGGTCGATGGCGGCAATTCAAACTGGAAAGACTCGGTCGCCCGCGCCAAGCAGGCGAAGGAGCATGGCGTCCGCTATCTCGACGCCGGGGTAAGCGGCGGCATCTGGGGCCTCGAGGTCGGCTACTGCACCATGGTCGGTGGCGAGGATGACGCCTTTGCCATCGTCGAACCAGCCATCAAGACGCTGGCGCCGGTCGACGGCTATAAGCATGTCGGCCCGAGCGGCGCCGGTCATTTCAGCAAGATGATCCATAACGGCATCGAATACGGCATGCTGCAAGCCTACGCCGAGGGATTCGAGATCCTGCAGAAATCCCCCTATGACTACGACCTGGCCGGACTGGCGAAGCTCTGGAATCACGGCAGCGTCGTTCGCTCCTGGCTCCTGGAGTTGGCCGAGCGCGCCTTTGACGACGATCCGAAACTCGATTCGATCCGCGGCTACGTCGACGACTCCGGCGAAGGCCGCTGGACCGTCTTCGCGGCGATCGATGAGGATGTGCCCGCGCCGGTCCTGACGC
>CALAGB010000046.1 GCA_937891245.1 uncultured Thermomicrobiales bacterium
ATCTCTTTGATCGGGCTCAGGTTCGCAGTCGTCAGTGGAATGATCAGCGGCAGCCTGGTCAAGTGCATGGCCGGCTTCACGTCGCCGCGCAACAGCCGTGGAATGATCTCGATCGCCTCCTGGCCCCGATCGTAGAAATCGGTATGCGGGTACTGATGCACTCCGAAGAGTGCATCGGAGTAATCGAGCATCTGCTGCGCCATGTTGCCATGCAGGTCAAGCGTGACGACGATCGGGATATCTGGACCGATGAGTTCACGAATATCTTTCAGGAGCGCGCCCTCGATGTCATCGATCCCCTCAGCGACCCCTGCACCATGCAGGCGGAGACAGAGGGCGTCGATGTCACCCGCCTCGCGGATGCCGCTGAGCAGGAGAGCTCGTGTTTCTTCGTATGCAGCGCGCGATATTGTTGCCGAGGGCGGTGCGGTCGTGTAGAAGGTCGGGACAAGCTCGATCCCCATGCGCTCGACGTTCTCAATCAGCGCGCCGAAATTGTCGTGCACACCGCGATGCCGTTCGATGATCTCGTCACCAATGCTCCACTCGCGACCCTTGAAGTCTGAGACCTCCGTGAAGCCGCTGCGAAACGTGTTGGTTTCGTGGCTGATACCGCCGGTCAGAACCCGCATTGATCGCCCCTCTTCGCGCTGCCGATTGTCCTATCCGCGCAGCAACTGCGGGTCGAGCGCGTCGCGCAGCGCGTCGCCGATGAAGTTGTACGCTAGCACGGTGAGCAGAATGCAGATGCCCGGGTAGACGGCCATCAGTGGATCGGCGAAGACATACGCCTGCGAGTTGCTCAGCATCGCGCCCCAGTCAGATGTCGGCGGGCGGATGCCGAGCCCCAGATAGCTGAGCGCCGATTCGAGCAAGATGGCACCGGCCACGCCGAGCGTCGCCGCCACGATGATCGATGACAGCGCATGCGGCATGATGTGCCGGATCAGGATGCGGACATTCGGTACGCCGATCGAGCGGGCGGCCAGGACGAAATCCTGATCGCGAAAGCGGATGACCTCGGCGCGCACGAGCCGCGCGACACCCATCCAGGTCGAGACGCCGATGACGATCACGATATTTTGAAAGCTTGAACCGAAGACGGCGACGACGATCAAGACGAGGAAAAAGTACGGTATCGCCATCATGCCGTCGGTAAATCGCATCAGAATGCTGTCGGGGATGCCGCTGAAGTAACCGCTTACGCCGCCAATTAGCGATCCGATGGCGACCGCGATCGCCATGGCGATTAACCCCACCGTCATCGAGACGCGCGACCCGACAATAACGCGCGAGAGGACATCGCGGCCATCCTCATCGGTACCGAGCAGATGCCGCGCGGAAGGTCGCGCATTGGTGGCCGAGATGTCGACCTCATTCGGGTTATAGGGCGCGATCGCCGTCGCGAAGATCGCCACCAGGTACATAGCAATGAGGAAGATGGCGGAGATAACGGCCACCCGATTCGAGCGAAACTGTCGCCAGGCGAGCGATTTCCAGGAGCGTGAGGTTCGCTCTTTGGTTATCGTCGCCTCCCACTGCGTGGCTTCTGTTGCCATCGTTGCCTGCCTAATCCAATCGTATTCGTGGGTCGAGAACCCCATACAGCAAGTCGGTCAACAGATTGCTGAAAACGACGATGACCGCGACGGTCAGCGTAGCTCCGAGGACAACCGGGTAGTCACGAGTATCGGCGGCGTTTACCGCGAGCAAACCCATACCGGGCCAGGCAAAAACCGTCTCGGTGATCGCTGCCCCAGCGACCGCGTTCGGGAGAAAGACCCCGATAATCGTGATGACCGGGATCATGGCGTTACGCAGCGCGTGCCGGTAGATGACCGTTCGTGATTCCAGTCCTTTGGCGCGGGCGGTTCGGATATAGTCTTGCCCGAGCACATCGATCATGGCCGAGCGGGTGTAGCGCGTGAGCGTGGCGAGGTTGAGCACGAGGAGCGTCACGACCGGCAGGACGAGATGCTTGATCCGGTCGACCAGTGAGAACGACTCGCCGACGGTAAACATGTTGCCGGAGGGCAGAACATGCAGCTCGACCGAGAAGATGATGATGAGAATGATGGCGAGCCAGAAGACCGGCACCGATACCCCGAGAAAGGCAAAGCCGGTGAGCGCCCGATCGAGCACGGAATTGCGGCGAATGGCGCTGGCGATGCCGAGGGGAATGGAGACGATCACGGAGAGCAGCAGCGATAACCCGCCAAGGAGAAGGGTATTGGGCAAGCGATCACGCAGGAGCGTGGAGACCGGCGTCAGCGTGCTGTAGCTCGTGCCGAGATTCCCCTGCAATACGTTTCGCATCCAGCGAACGTATTGCACAGGGATTGAATCGTTCAGGCCAAGGTTCTCCTTGATCTGCGCGACTTCATCGCGATTCAGTTCCGGGCTCGTCAACAACGCTGGACCGCCCGGCGCGGCGTGGATTAGGAAGAACGTGACCAGGCTCACGATGAAAAGGACGAGCACGCCTTGCAGTAAGCGGCGTATCACGTACGAAATCATGTTAGTCCGATCCCCATTGAGGCGATCGTCGCCGCGGCCGAGTGGTCTCGCGCATTAGGCCTTTCCGATCCAGACCTTGCTCATCCAGGTCAGCGCGTCGCGGTAGCCCATCAATGGCAGATTCTGGGTCTTAGTGCTGACCGCCTGCACTTCTTGCTCGTAGTAGAGAAAGATGAGCGGCAGATCCGTCGCGAGCAGCTCCTGGAGCTGTTGGTACAGCTCGACCCGCTTGGCGTGATCTCCCTCGGATCGCGCCTTCTCCACCAGGTCATCGACATCCGGATTGCTGTAGGCCCAGTCATTCGCCTTTGACTGGCTCTGGTAGTGATCGTATTGATCAGGATCCGGCGGCGTGATCCAGTAGGAACGAAGGAGGTCCCATTGGAACGCAAGTTCCTTCGTGTTGTTCTCGGTCCAGCTGACGATGTCGAGCTTGCAATCAATACCGATCTTCTGGAACTGCTGCTGAGCGTAGACCATATCGGCTTTGAAAACCGGGAAGATATTGGCACCAAGGAACGAGACCGTGAATTTCTCGCCCTTGTCGTTGACGCGAATACCGTCTGATCCCTTTTTCCAGCCGGCCTCGTCGAGCAGGGAATTGGCCTTGTCGAGGTCCTGGGGATACGGCTCCGGAATCTCCTTGTAGTAGTCGCCGAGCAACGGATTGATCGGACCGTTGGCGACTTCGCCATACCCCTTCAGGAAGCTCTTGAGCATTGCCGGCTTGTCCAGCGCCATGGCGAATGCCTGCCGGACGCGGATATCGTGAAAGCGCTCCTGCTTCCAGTTGAAGGCGATATAGTCGTAATAGACCTGCGGCGCCTGCCGCACCACCACATTGTCTTTGCCCTTGAGCGAATCGACCTGGCTGGTGTCGATCGGCGTGAAATCGAGTTCGCCGGAGAGGATCTGGGCGACCCGTGTATTGCCGTCCGGAATCACCTTGAAGACGATGCCGTCCAGGTTGGGCGCGCCATCAAAATAGTCGGTGTTGGCTTCGACCTCAAGGAAGGTTCCGGCCGATGCCTGCTTGAACTTGAACGGCCCGGACCCGACCGGATTCTTCAGGAAATCGCTTGGCTGATTGAGGTCTTTTCCTTCGAGCAGATGCTTCGGCACGATACAGCGGTTGTAGCCGAGCATGACCGGCAGCGGGGCGTACGGTGACTTCAGCACGAACTTCACCGTCTTCTCGTCGACTACCTGCACTTCGCTGATCGTGCTGATCGGCCCACGGCTCCAGACATTCACGTTGGGATCAAGGGCGGTGTCGTACGTGAACTTGACGTCGTCGGCGGTGAGTGGTGTGCCATCGTGCCATGTGACGCCGCTCTTCAACGTGAAGGTGTATTCGGTCACGTCGTCGTTCGCGGTCCAGGACTCGGCCAGGTCGGGAACGACCTGAATCGCGTTGTCTTTGACCTCATAGCGGGTCAGGTTGTTGTACATCGTCTTGCAAACGAGGATGTCGGGCAAGGCGTTGGGGAAGGTGACCGGATAGGGAACCGGGTCGGACTGGATCGCCATGCGCCAGGTGCCGCCCTTTTGCGGCGTGCCGCCGCTCGCGGTGCTCGTTGTGCCGGTTGCTGCGGCGGCGCTGGTTGCCGGTGTCGCCCCGCTGTTTCCGCTTCCGGATGTTGTTGTGGAGGCTGAGCCGCTGCTTGAACTCGTACTGGCGCTGGTCGCGGTCTCTGATCCGCTGCTTCCGCACGCGGCGAGTAAGCTCGCGCCGGCTGCGGCAACACCGCCAAACGCTGCGTAGCGCAAGAATTCGCGACGCGAGACATGTACTCCGGAGCAACGTAGCTCCTCGATGATCTGGCTAATCGCCATCTCCATTGATGGTTCTCCTCCCTTTTCGCCAAACATCAACTGCTGTGTGGATTTATTTGCCAAACGTCGCCGGTTGCGCTACCTCCTCATTCGTGGCGCCGAGCGGCGCAAGAATATGGTGTGCGACGGCTGCTTCGGCGGCGGCGACATCGCGATCCCGGACCGCGGTCAGAATTGCGGCGTGCTCGCATAAGATCGCGCCCGGTCGACCGGGAATGTTATCGAGCGTCTGTCGCGTGATGGTGAGAAGGTCGTGAGCGCGTGAGACGGCGTCGAGGATCATCGGATTCCCCGCCTGCCTCGCCATCTCGAGATGGAATGCGCGATTGAGGCCCATGAACGCGCCGAAATCGTGGCAGTTCCCCTGCGCGGTCACCAGCGCGCTGAGTGTCTGCGAGAGTTCTTCCAGCGTCGCAAACCCACCCTCGGGCATGCCGCAGGACGCCAGTGTTCGCGCAACGTGTCCTTCGACCGCGATCCGAAACTCGGCGAGTTGCCGCGCCTCATCGGCAAGAATCTGCCGAATCTGAATCCGTCCGCGACTGACCACCACCAGCCCCTCACCGGAGAGGCGTGAGATGGCGTGTCGAATCGGTGTACGTGAAACCACCAGCGCCTCGGCCAGCCAGGTTTCGGTAATTGTCTGGCCAGGCAGCAGGCGGTTACTCAGGACGAGATCTTTGATATGGCGATAGGTGCGATCTGCCAGCGACCGCGAACGCGGTACTGGAGCTATTTCAGCCACGCGTTTTGTCCCCCACAACGTCGCTGACGAATTTGATGAATCCAGTACTCTGGATCCAGAATACACACCTCCTGCATATACGTCAAGCACAAAGCAACGACATCACTGCCGTCGCGTTATGCAACCCGCTACGAGATGATGGCCAGCGTTGCTTCGATCGTTCGGCGCGCTTCGTTCAGCGAAAAGCGCAAGCGATTCAGCTCGCGCCGTAACGACGTCAGTGCCAACTGCCGTTCATCGCTCTGCTCCGGCAGGTTCGACAGCGTCGCTGCTGGTCGCAGGCCGGGGAGCGCTGGTGAGCCGAGCGCCGGATCCTGAACAAACTGACCGTTTTGCGTGTAGTTGACCGGGATGAGCAGCCGGCTGATGTGCATCTGACAGCGGTTGATCTGCTCGGCTTGCTCGGCCGTAACCGGTTGCTGCGCACGCGCGTCCAACGCTTCCGTCGCCCGGCGTAACGCGTCGACGTCACGCTGTGCGGATGAGAGGTCGAACGTATTGCTGGCTGCCGTAGCGATATCGTTGAGCGCCGTGCGAATCTCGTCAACGGCGGCCGACTGCGTAATCGGTAGCAGCGTCGCGGTGGCGTACTGATAGACGGCGGCGAGCAGTACACAGGCGTCGCGCTGGAGATTGTCCGGGTCGAGTTTGTCCATCGTGTCGTCCGGCGTGTGCCACCACCAGCCGAAGACGCCGCTCAGATCTTTTCGCCGTTCGTCGACGTCGGCCTGACGAAAGATATCGCCGCCGACTGACGGGATACCGACCCCCCAGAACGACTGATCGCCGCCGCGACCGATCCGCTGGTATGGCAGGGCCTCGCCATAGAGCTGCTGGAAGAGATCGCGACTGGCTGGATACGTCTCGGCCATGCCGCCGATCGGCATCAGCTTCGTCGCGCCAACCGCACCCGGTGAATCGATATTGACGTGCGCCACGCACTGATCGTGCAGTTCCTGCCAGAAGGCGTCGGCGTACCAGGCCGAGGTAGCGTAGCGCCCATGCGAGTGTCCGGACCAGAAGGCGACATGCACGCCGCGCCGCAACAGATCGCGGTGCGCGGCCAGTACACGCGCGCTTTCGATCATAGCCGCGTTCGCGCTGCCGTTATCCATCGCGCCGTAATACCAGGAATCGATATGGCCGCTCAGCAGCACATAGTCGTCAGCGCCGGTCGGTGCGTCGAGCTTCGCCACCAGTACCGGCAACGGCCGCCAGCCGGTGTCGACCTCCGTCACGACGCGGGCTTCGGTTGCGCCCTGCTCGATCTGCTCCTTGATGCGCTGGCCCGTCTCGCCATCGACCGAGATGTGCGGGATGGTTGGTAGGTTGTCGATGTTTTGCGGGTTCGGATTCCCCCAGACGGGCGAGACGATCATGTCGTGAACTTCAAACGCGTTGACGTTGATCATGCCAATGACACCGGCACGTTCGGCTGGCCCGACCTTCGCTGGCCCGGCCAGTCCGTCGGTGACGGCGATCTTGCCGCGGACATCCTTACCGGCATACTCGGCATCGGTTCCGCGTCCGACATAGACGAGTTCGCCGGTCACGCCGTCCGGACCAGTGCTCGTCGAGAACGAATGCGTAATCGTATGTCCGCCTGTCGCGTTCCCGTCGATCGTCAGCGAGGCCGCGATCGGCAGGCTGACGTAGCAGAGCGGATTGTGACGAGCCGTCTCAAAGCCGAAGCCTCGTAGTGTCTCCTCGGCGTAATCGAAGGCACGTCGCTCGTCACCGGAGCCGGAAAGCCGCTCCCATTGCGCGATCGTGCCGGTGTATTCCATCAGGCGCTCGGCCGAGACTTCCGGGAAGAGTTTTTCGACCGCCGTCTTGAGGGCTGTTACGTCGCTCATATCGCACTCTTTCTCCTTGGTCTGCTTCAGCCCAACTCCACCTCGGCTCGGTCGCCATCAATGCGGAGACGGGTGCCGTAGGGCTCGGAGAGGGGGGCGAAGCGATGGAGAATGGCGTTGCCGTGCTCACCCTGGGCGAGATGCGGCAGCCCGCGCCGGAAGGCCGGTTCGCCGTAGCCGAGCGCGATCGGAATGAGCTCGAGGCGCTGCAACGTTGTGCCGTCGTAGTGACAGAGCGGGACGACGCTTTCCCAGTAGCGTGGGTCGGCCGAAAAACCGATCTTGCCGTTCTGCTCGCGTGCGGCGAAGAGTTCGCCCGGCGTCTTGCCCTGCTCGACACGGAAGCGATTGTAGGCGTCGGCCGGCAGCTTGTGGACGAGGTGATTCAGAGCGATGAAGTTGCCGAGGCTGTAGAAGATCGGCTTGCCCTGATACATCTCCATGCCACGGAGCAGGTGCGGGCCGGTTCCGACGACCAGATCGGCGCCTTCGTCGATCATGCGATGGGCGAAGGCGGGGATGAAGCCGGCCGGATCTTCGACGTTGTCGCCCGCTTCGTGCGCGTGGAAGCTCATGAGCACGAAATCGGCACGGGCGCGCGCTTCATGCAGCCACTTGGCGATCGCATCGCTGTCGATGGTGCGCGGCGTTGTCTGCACGCCGGCCGTCTCGGCGACGCGGAAATTGTTGCCGAGGAAAGGGAAGATCTCCGGATCATCGGGCGGGAAGCCGAAGCCGAGCTGAAGCGACTCACGGCGGGTGGCGTCGATCCCGGTCTCCTCGGCGATCCGGCGTAGGACGGCCATCTCTTCTTCGGTGATCTCGTACACGCGATCGTAGCGGAGCGGGTTGAGTCCCGGCCGCCCCTGCATCTGCGTATTCTGATCGCCCGCCTGCTGACCGGAAGAGAAGGTCGCGCAGCAGGAGAGGAGCGCCAGGACGCCGGCCGAATGATCGAGATAGACCGGCATCCGTGCTTCGTCCAGATTGCGGCCCAGCCCGGCGTAGGCGAGTCCCTTCTGCTCGAGCACCTCCATCGTCGCCAACAAGCCCTCGATGTGATAGTCGAGCGCGTGGTTCGTGGCCGCCGAAACCATATCGAAACCGATGTCGATCAGTTCATCCACAACACCCGAGCGCGCCGCCAGGTGTGTGCCGCCGGTATCGGCACCGGGGTAGCCGCGAAAGTCGTTCGGCAGGACTTCGAGATTGGTGTACGCCAGATCGGCGTTCTTCACCAGTTCGCGCAAGGCCTGTGTCGGCTCGTCCGCGGTTCTCAGCGCTCCGCGCGTAATCATACTGTCGCCACTCAAGAGCAACGAAAAGCCTTGTTCATTCGCCATAGCCCATTCCCCTTCCTCTCTTGCTTACGCCTCGCTCATATATGTGAACACATTGCATACATACGCCATTGGTCGCCACACACCGAACATATCGCCCAGGTTCCGCCTAGCATAGTCGATTGCGGGTGAGAGGGGAACCATGAAGAGAGTTGTGCGAGCTTCATCTCAACAGATGCATGACGTAACCTCTGTCGAACGATGATGTGACGTCCTGATGAATCTCGTGGGCGCCCGACCGACGACCGGCGATACCTGGCCGAGTTATGAAGCCGAAGCCCACTGAAGGGGATGGAGCTTCGGTGTGCGTTCCTTCTCAGTCCCGGAGGGACGTCGTCTATGAAGCCCTGGGTTTTGGACCCAGGGCGGACGTGGAGCGAGGAGATGTTGATCGGCGCGCCGATCCTGTCCGCGTGAGCTGCGGAGGTTCAGTCCTTCTTGCCGAAGCCACCGAGCATGCCGCCGAGCTTTTCGCCGAGGCCGCCGGGGATCTTGTCGGCGTATTGGCCAAGGCCGGGCACCTGCTGGGCGAACGACTGGATCTGATCGTCCGAGAGGTTATTGCTCAGGAAATGGGTGAAGACGCCAATCGCCTTCTGCGCCTGCTCGTCCGATAATCCGGCTTTTTCCTTGAGCTGATTCAACAGTTCGTCCATAACAATCCCTCCGTGGCGTAGCGAACATTCGATCACGAATGGAGGACGCGAATGCTCACGCTTTTTGTGCCTGTGGTTCGTAGCATACATGATACGGCCATGCCGGGGTTCGAATCAGTCGCCTACCACGCCGTTTGTTACCAGTTCCAGCGCAGTATCGGCGAAGATCTGCGCACCTGCCACGATGTCCTTGAGGTCGGTCCACTCGGTACGGTGATGACTGATGCCGTTGTGGCTCGGCGCCAGGATCATGCCGGCCGGACAGAGTTGGGCGATGTGCATCGCGTCGTGACCGGCGCCGGACATCATGCGCAGCCAGGGCGTGCCACGCGCTTCACAGCGCTGCTCGAAGGCGGCGATGACTCGCCGGTCGAGGAGCACCGGCTCCTCATCGGTCAGGATCTGGATTGACGTGCGCAGGTCGCGTCGCAAGGCGATCCGGTCAATCTCCGCACGCAACTGCGCGACAACGGAGGCTTTGGCTTCACCCGCGATCGACCGGATATCAACCAGCAGATCGACCCGACCCGGCACGACGTTGATCGCACCGGGGTCGACGCGCGCCGCCCCGACCGTGCCGACGACATTGCCCGCCTCCTGAGCCAGCCGTTCAACCGTCAGGATGATCTCGGACGCGCCGGTCAGCGCGTCGCGGCGCAGGCCCATCGGCGTCGCGCCCGAGTGATCGGCCTGCCCATCGACCCGCACCCGCAGGCGGGTCGGTGCGGCGATTCCTTCGACAACGCCGATCTGCGCCTGCCGGTCTTCCAGCACGCGTCCCTGCTCGATATGCATCTCCAGATAGGCGAGAAAATCGCCCGGGCGGCGTCGCGCCTGTCCGACTCTGGTGGGATCGAGCCCGGCGCGTTGCAGAACGCGACGCAGGGTGAAGCCGCGCGAATCGGTGAGATCGAGAATCTCGTCCGGTTCCCAGGTTCCGGCCACGATGCCGCTGCCGAGCGTGCCTCGCCCGAAACGGCTCGATTCCTCGCTGGCGAAGGAGACGACCTCCAGCGGATAGCGCGGTGTGAGCCGGCTATCGCGAAAGCACGCGACGACCTCGAGCGCGGCGGTGACGCCGATCGAGCCGTCGAAGCGGCCGCCGCCCGGCACGGCGTCGAGGTGTGAGCCGATCAGCAGCGGCGGCAGTCCTGGCTCGCGACCTTCCATGCGCCCAAAGACATTGCCGAAGCCGTCGATGCGCGTCGTCAGTCCGAGGTTGTGCATGACGTGCAGCAGAAGTTGCCGGACGCGCAGATCGGTGCGCGAGAAGGCGAGCCGGTTCATACCGCCGTCGGCGCTATAGCCGATCCGGGCGAAATGGCGCAGATTCGTCTCGATGCGACGCGGCTTGACGGTCAGATTGTCGTTCATCGGCGCGTCATGGTTCGGCGCGGCGCAGGATCACCGCGTCGACGCCGTCGCTTCCGGCGAGCAGTACCTGCACCTCGTCAGCCGGTTCGATGTCGAGCGTGCGGCCGACCAGATCAGCGGCGATTGGCAGTTCGCGCCCACCGCGATCGATCAGGACGGCGAGCACGACGCGGGCCGGTCGACCTAGATCGAGGATCTGACCGAGCGCCGCGCGAATGGTGCGGCCGGTGAAAAGCACATCATCGATTAAGATGACCGTGCGCCCATCGAGCTCGAACGGGATATCGGTGTCGCCGACAATCGGATCCTGGCTCAGGCTATCGAAGTCGTCGCGATAGAGGGTAATGTCGAGCCTGCCGAGTGGCGGCAGCGGGCTCATCCTGCTGGCCAGACGCTCCTGTACGCGCGCGGCGAGCTGGTCGCCCCGTCGCTGAATACCGATCAGACACGGCTCCGGCGCCTCGCCGTACTGTTGGACGATCTTGTCCGCCAGTTCGTCAAGAAGCCGACCGATCTGCTCGGCGTCGAGGACTTGCTGGTCGTTCTCCGGTCGTGCCGCCACTGTTCTCACCCTGGATTCCTTGCCGTCGGGCGTGCGTTCGAGGCTGATTCTCCGCGTCCCCGCGCCATTTCCCCGTGCGGCGGGAACGTAGCCTTACTATACGTAAGGTTTGGTGGGTGTCAATGTATACATATAGCATGCGACGAAGACAGCGGATTTCTCGCGCAGATACGCAGAGGCCCCGAGGTTTTCAAATGTTAAGAACTCTACGCTCTCTGCCGGGGTACCCGCGAGCGGGGCGCACGAGATGGTTCTTCGTACTCCGAATGTCAATGATGCGGTCGGCGAAGCGATCGGCGAGGGCGGCGATGGTGAGCGCCGGATTGGCGCCGACCGAGCCGGGCAGCACGGAGCCATCGGCGATGAAGAGGCCGGGATAGCCGTAGACCTCGCCATAGGCATCAACGACTCCTTCTCCGCGATGCCGGCCCATGGCGCAGCCGCCGAGCGGATGCACGGTGACCGCGCGGCCGAAGGTCTTGATCGGGTTCGGCTGAAAGTCGCCCTGCCAGACATGGGCGATTTCGGCCGCTGTCGCGCGCAGCTGGTCGAACGTCTCGCGTGAGTCGTTGATGTCGTAGTCGATATCAAGCCGTCCGTGCCGGAGCCGGATGACGCCGTTAGCCCGGTCGCGTCCCATAGCCGCCAGCGGCAGGGAGGTGGCCGAATGCGTGCCGGAGTCGATAACCGCCGCCAGTTCGCGACCGAGGTTGCTCGCCGCAGTGCCGGAGAGCAGCATCCAGAGCCGCCGTCCGGCAAACGCGGCCAGCCGCCCAAGCGCGCGTGGTTGCGTCAGTTCCAACGCCCAGTCGAGGAAGAGCGGATAGCCGGCGTCCTCGATATAGCCGCCCGGCCCATCACCGCCGTCACGCTGATCGGGAAGACGGATCGCGCTGGTGATGACCGGCCCGCGTGACGGTTCCAGCAGGCGCGGCTGTGCTACGCCATCGGTGTTCTCCCGTGCATTAAAGACGAAGGTGAGCAGGTTGCCGTTGCCGGAGAAGCGTTGCCCGAGCATCGAGCTGAGCAGCGCAAAGCGTGAGCGATTGCGGAGCAGCAGTTCGGTCGTCCCGAGCGTGCCGGCCGCCAGAATGAGCTGATCCGCCTCGATCTCCCGGTTTGCTCCCGGCGATTCATCCGGCTGGTGTTGAATGTAGCGCACCCAATAGCCACCGTCCTCGCGTGGACCGATCTCGCGCACGTCGCAGAGCGTGTGGATTTCTGCGCCATATTGCTGGGCGTGAGTGAGGTAGTTCAGGTCGAGACTGTTCTTGCTGCCGAAGTTGCAGCCCAAATTGCATTCGCCGCAAAGCCGGCAGGTGAAGCGCGGTGTGCCGTGCAGGTTTGACCACCCAACGATCGGCGCGCCAACCTTCGGCTCATCGCCCTCGTTGGCAAAGGTGACGGCCAGCGTGAGCGGCTGCCACTCGAGCCCGAGTTGCTCGGCGGCCTGTCGCATCTGCCGGGTCTTCCGTACATCATACGGAAAGCGCTGGGCGCCGAGCATCCGTTCCACGCGGTCGTAATGTGGGTCCAGCTCGGCGCGTGTCACCGGCCACGGCGTATAACCACCCTGCGCATCCTCCTCAACGAACCACCGCTCATCCTTGCGCAGCAGGGTATTGGCATCGATCAGCGAGCCGCCGCCGAGTCCGCTGCTCAGCAAGCACCAGAGCTTGCGCCGGAAGGCCCGTACATCGAATAGACCAAACAGCCCGCCGTCCGGCTGCCAGACGTTCCGCCCCATCTCATAGGGCGTCCGCGGGAAGCTGCCGGGCGGGTACGCCTGGCCGCGTTCGAGCAGGCAGACCGACAGCCCCGCCTCGGCCAGCCGGTAGGCGCTCACCGCGCCACCAAATCCCGAACCAACCACCACCGCGTCGAAATGCTCCACGTGCATGGACTGCGCTGCTGCCATCGTTGATCCCTTTGTCAGTCACGCTACGCAGCGCCATGCTCAATTGGATGTGTGTCACGTCGGCCACGACGAAGCATGGCGTACGAGCCGAGCAGTCCGAGAACGAGCATGACGCGGTGAAAGACGTTGTTGACCGGATCGTCGCCTCCGCCACCGCCCCGGGCGACCGCGATGATGCCGAGGATAAAGCCGCCGAGCGTGAAGAGTTGGCCGCCGAGCGCCCGCAGCCAGGCGCGTGGATGCCGAGCAATCAGCGCCACCGCGCCGATGGTGAGCGCGATGCCGCACAGCGTCTCGACAATGGCGGCCGGGATGTTCAGCGGCTCCTGCAGGGTCGCGAAGCCGAGCGGAATGTGCGGGTTGAGATGGGCGAAGGCGAAGAAAACACAGGCGATCGCCTCCGCGATGAGGAAAGTGCCAAACAATCGTGCGATGCGTTCGTCGTTGCGGTTGAAGATCGCCATCTGCACTCCTTTCATTCGCGATCGTCGAGCGGATCGCGAATCGATCCTGCTCCTACTCTAGCGACGAATGATCACGGAGTTGTTCGGCGAAATGTCACGAAAGGATCAAGGAACGCTCGCGGCGCATGGCTGGGAATGCATGTGCGCCCGTGCTATTTCTTGAAATACGGCCGGATGAGCGCCAGCCCGAGGCCGAGCGCGAGCGCATCTTCGCTGACGGCCCAGACGAAGTCGGGGAAGCCGGTAACGTTCACCAAGGTGTGCCGTGCAGAGTAGCCGGCGTAGGAGCCGGCGACGGCGCCCGCGATGCCGATCAACGCACCGAGTGCGGTTGATTGCCGCGCCTCACGGGCGACGATCGCTCCGGCGATTCCGCCCACGAGCAGACGGCCGTAGATCGACGGTCTGGAAATCCGGCTCGGCGTAAACGGCAGCTTATCGCCGATCATCTCGCCGTTGCTTGCCAGTGCCAGGACCGCCAGCGTGCCGCGCGAACGCAGGAGCGAGAGCGGTCCGTCCGCTGTTCGGGCGAAGCGTCCGCCGTTGGCGGCCACCGCCAGCAGCGTCAGTGGGAGTTGTGAGCGGAGACCGGCGACGAAGCCGAGCGTGCCACTGGTTAGTTGTGTCCTGCGTGCGGATGGTCGTTTCGCTCGCCACATGCCATGCTCTCCCATCGTCTCAAGCCTGTCGTTCGTCGTTCACCCCGTCATGGTACGACATGGCGACATCCGCCTTCGTGTCGCGCCCATCGATATCCGGTGCGAACTGCGCATAATACAGCTCTTCGTACAGTCCCGAGTGTTGCAGCAACTCCTGATGCGTGCCGCGTTCGACGATCCGGCCGTCCTGCACGACGAGAATCAGGTCGGCGCGCTGGATCGTCGAAAGGCGGTGAGCGATGGCGAGCACGGTGCGGCCCTGAATCAGCCGCTCCAGCGCCAGTTGAATGCGGCGTTCGGCCTGCGAATCGAGCGAACTCGTCGCCTCGTCGAGGAGCAGATACGGTGACTGACGCAGGAGCGCCCGTGCGATCGCGACGCGCTGCTTTTCGCCGCCCGAGAGCCGGAAGCCGCGCTCACCGACGACCGTTTCGAGGCCATCGGGCAGCCGCGTGACCAGATCGTGCAATTGCGCTGCCTCGACCACCGCCTCGATCTCGGCCTCGCGTGCCTCCGGCGCGCCATAGGCGATGTTCTCGCGCAGCGTCGCGTGAAAAAGGAAGACATCCTGCGTCACGACTGCCAGCCGCTCGCGCAGTTCATGGCGTTCGACCTCAGCCAGCGGCACGCCATCGAGCAAAACGCGCCCATTCATTGGGTCATAGAAGCGCGCCGCCAGCGACAGGATCGTCGATTTACCGGCGCCGCTCGGCCCAACCAGTGCCACCAGCCGTCCGGGCGCTGCGGTGAAGGAGATGTCGTGCAGCACTTCGGCGCCCAGATTCTCGCGCCCCACGCCGCTCGGATAGCGGAAATCGACCTGCTCGAACTGAATGCCGCTGGTCGGAACCGTCGGGAGCGGCGTTGGTCGAACCGCTGCAGGCACGGTCGGTGGGATGTCGAGCATCTGAAAAACGCGGTCGAACATCGCCAGCCCGCCGAGGAGCGAGGCGTTCGCTCCGGCCAGCGATGAGGCGGGCGAATAGAGCTGTGCCATGTAGGTGGCAAAAGCGACGATCGTGCCGAGCTGGATCTGGCCGTGGATCACCAGGTAGGCGCCGTAGGTGTAGAGCAGCGCTGGGCCGAGCGCGGCCAGCACCTGCACGATGACGATCAGCCATTGGCCTTCGAGAATCTGCGCCACCTGTGCTTTGCGCGCGTTATCGTTGACCTCGGCAAAGCGGGCCGACTCGCGATCTTCCGTGCCGAAGCTCTTGACGACGATCGCACCGGAGAGGCTGAGCGTTTCGCTGAGCACGTTCGTCAGATCCCCGAGCGCCTCCTGCGCGATCTCGACCGCGGCGTAGCGGCGGCGGCCGAAGTGCAGCACCGGAAAGGCGAAGGCGGGCAGCGCCAGCGCGGCGGCCAGCGTCAATTGCCAACTGATCAACGCCATCACCACCAGCGTGCCGATGACCGTGACAAGATTGGCGAGCGTGCCGAAAAAGGTCTGGGTCAGCACCGCCTGAAGATTCCCGGCATCGTTGAGAAAGCGCGTCTGGATCTCGCCGGCCGGCGTCCAGGTGAAGAAATCGAGTCCGAGCGACTGCGTGTGGTCATAAAGCTTGCGTCGCAGATCGGCGATGATTCCCTGCGCGACGACCGAGGCGAGATAATTCTGTCCGAGCGTCAGTACCGCGCCGCTCAGCGGCACGAGCAGCAGCCCGGCGCCGAGCACGAGCGCCAGATCGAAATCGCCGCGCGGAATGGCGACATCGATCATCTGGCGAATGAGGAGCGGCGGAATGATGCCGATGGCGACCCCGGCCAGCATCAGCGCCGAGCCGATCGCGAACGGCCCGCGATAGACGCGCACATATTGCCAGACACGGCCGAACGTTTCGCGGGTGCTGCGCGCCTGACCCGTTTTGAGATAGCGCAGCGCGCGCTGCTGCTGCATGATGCTGCCGAGGCCGGGCATGCCGTGCATGCCGCCGCCACCGCCACCGCCGCCTCTACCGACGGACATCGTTTGATTCTCTCTTCATCATGTGTGTTCCGATCAGCCGGCTTCAGTCAGCTTTTCGAGCAGACCGGCCAGCGTTGCCCGTTCTTCAGCGTTGAGTCGATCAAGATAGCGTTCGACACGTTCGAAATAGACCTCATTCGCGGCGCGCAGCGCTTCGTTGCCGGCGGCGGTCGGCGCGAGAAAGATCTCGCGTTGATCGGCCTCCGGATCGCGAAAGCGACGGATATAGCCGTCGTCTTCCAGCCGGTTGAGCATGCGGGTTGCCCCGGCCGAGGTGATACCGAGGAACTCGGCCAGATCACCGGCGCGCACGGCGCCGTCGCGGCCGAGCTCGTTCAGCGCTCGCAGCGTGTGCCGCTGTCGACGCGACAATGGCCCGAACTGCCGCCCGAGTTCAGAGACCCAGCGTTCGAGTGCCCGCGCGATCGCCATCGCACCCGCATCATGCACCCCGCCCGGCTGCCCACCGGTCATCATCCATCCTCCGTTCAGTCGTACGGAAACAATTAACTAACGCAGTCAAATATATCACCACAGATGTCGTTCGGGAAGGAACGAATCTCTCGCGCAGAGACGCCTCTCTCCCGTCATTCTCAGCCGCAGCGAAGAGTCTCCTGTCTCTGACTCTCTGGTGCCGGGAGCGTCAAAAGGGATCCTTCACTGCGGTTCAGGATGACGAGGAGTGCGCCTCTGCGCGAGAACAATCTCCCTCGACTATCTCCCCTGCCATTGCGGTTTGCGCTTTTCCAGGAAGGCGTTGACGCCTTCTTTGAAGTCGGCGCTCATGTAGCACTTGAGGATCAGTTCTTCGTCCTTCGGCGGGCGACGATGGAGCAGTACGCGACGGACGGATTCCTTGGTCACCTGGATGGTGAGCGGGGCGTTGGCCGCGATCTGCTCGGCCAGCTCCTGGGTGCGGTCGAGCAGCTTGTCCGGCTCGACGATTTCGTTCGCTAACCCGATTGCTTTGGCTTCGTCCGCCTCGACCATGCGGGCCGTGAAGATCAGCTCCTTAGTGCGGGCCGGACCGATCAGATCGACGAGCCGTGAATAGTTGTTGGTCGAGAGGCAGTTGCCGAGCGTACGAGCGATCGGCACGCCGAAGCGGGCGTTTGGTGTGCAGAGGCGCAGGTCGCTGGCGAGCGCGATGCTGGCGCCGCCGCCGACGGCATAGCCCTGAATCGCCGCGATCGTCGGTCGCTGCACCGATTCGAGCCGGCCGATGACGCCGTCGACCCGCGCTTCGTAGTCGATGGCGTGCTGGGGATCGGTGAAGGTCTGGAACTGGCTGATATCGGTGCCGGAGACGAAGGCGCGGTCACCGGCGCCGGTCAGCACCAGCACGCGAATATCCGGATCCTGCTCGATCTCGTCGCAAATCTGGGCGAGCCGGTCGTACATGGCGAACGTCATGGCGTTGCGCTGGCCGGGGCGATTGAACGTCACCCAGGCGATGGCGCCGCGTCGCTCGAACAGCAGATCCTGGTTTACCGTTTCCATCGCTTCGGTTCCTCCGTCGCTCATGCCTGCTCCGTTTCTGGTCGCGCGCCGACAATGCCGCTCTCACGTAAGCGTTCGATCTCGCCCGCGTCGATGCCGAGTTCGCTCAGAATCTCATCGTTTTGCTCACCGAGGAGCGGCGGCACACGGAAGACGTCGCCCGGCGTGTCGCGCAGCTTGACCGGCAGGCCGAGCAGGCGGACGTTGCCCATCGTTGGGTGCGGCCGCTCGACGACCATCTGGCGATGCAGTACCTGCGGATGATCGAGCGCCTGGCCAACATTGTAGATCGGGCCGCAGGGGATGCTGTTCTTGTTCAGCAGCACTTCCCACTCATCCGAATTCTTCTCGCGCAGTTTCTTTTCGAGCGTTTCAGCCAATTCGAAGCGGTTCGCATGTCGCCCGCCGTTGGTGTTGAAGCGCGGGTCGTTCGGCAGATCGGGCATGCCGAGCAGCTCGCACAGCTTCGGCCAGCGCTTGTCGCCGGTCGCACCGATCGTGATGTAGCCGTCCTTGGTGCGGAAGACCCCATAGGGGGCGTTGATCGGGTGGTGATTGCCGGCCGGCGGCGGTACACCAGCTCCGTTGAGGTAGCGCGTCGCTTGAAAGGCGAGCGTCCCAACCATGCTCTCCAGGAGCGAGGTGTTCACGACCTGACCGTGACCGGTCTCCTGCCGGGCGTAGAGGGCGGCGAGCACACCGTAGGAGCCGTAGATGCCGGTCAGCAGATCGGCGATCGGGATGCCGACCCGCACCGGATCGTTTCCCTCGAAGCCGGTGACGCTCATCAGACCGGAAAAGCCCTGCACGATCTGATCGAGTCCCGGCCGGTCGGCGAAGGGGCCGTCGACACCGAAACCGGAGATCGAGCAGTAGATGATGCCAGGGTTGCGGGCCGACATCGTGTCGTAGCCGATGTTCAGCGCCTCCATGACACCGGGGCGATAATTTTCGACGACAACATCGGCGGTGTCGGCCAGCGTGCGAAAGATTTCCTGCCCCTCCGGACGCTTGATATCGAGGGTAAGCGAGCGCTTGTTGCGGTTGGCCGAGAGGAAAAAGGCGCTTTCGCCATTGAAAAATGGTGGCCCCGATTCGCGTCCGTGGTCACCCCCTTCGGGGTTCTCGACCTTGATGACGTCGGCGCCCATGTCGCCGAGCAGCATGGCGCAGGTCGGTCCCGCCAGATGCCGTCCGAGATCGAGCACGCGGACACCGGCTAGCGGCGCATGCCGTTCATCCTGGTTTTCTGCCATAATCCCCCCTCTGATGGGTGTCGCCTGTCAGTGGATGGTCGAACGAAGTCGTTACCGGCAAGATAACGGCAGAGCTGTATCGAGGCAAGCCGCCGGAGTGCCTGACCCAAATGTCTCCCTACCCGAGGAAACATTCCTGTGGTTTGATATGAGTTCGATTCGGGTGTCGTTCTGGCTCGAGCAGCCGTCGAATCTAATCGGCGACGTCAGAGAGGGCGCTGCGTAGACGATGTCTGAGCAACAGAAGTCGGACGAAGCCGCTGAATCAACCCGACTGGATGACGCGCATTTTATCGCGCAATACCGCGACAAACTGTCGGAATCGACGTTGCGTGCCAAGTGGATCATCTCGCTCGATGAGCACGAGGATCGATTGGGGCAGACGCTGGCGACGCGGAGCCACGAGGTCATCCGCGCCTGGACCGATGAGCGCAACGGTATCCCCGCCACCATCACCCGGGGCGAGCCGGACGATGTGCATACGCTCCTCGATCTCGATTTCCCTGGTTATGGTGAAGAAGACCTGCGGCATATCGACTGGCCCGAATGGTTCGCGACCTTCGATTCACAGGATCTCGTCTTCGTCTATCAAGAGCACAAAACCGATGGCGATCTGAGCAATTTCTTCCATTTCGATGGCCCGCTCGGTATCCAGGAAGAACGGAACGCGAACGCTCCCCACTCCTAGGTCCTCGCCCCATTCGTGATGCTGACGTCAGAGCCGACCGCCCATTAAGAGAGCACGACTCGTGCGCTGCACGCACATCGGCCAGGCGATTCATGAATCGCCCCTACGACGGGGTTTGGATCGTCGGGCCGGAGGTGAGGAGGGCCGCGTTCGTCTCTCCAAACGCCCGTGCCGCGCTGATGGCTTCCTTGAGTTGGCCCGAGGCGAGGGCCTCGACTGGGGAGACGTCGTGTAGGTGTGGGTTGAGGCCGAGGAACCAGGCGCGGACGGTGGGGTCCGGCTCAGAGGCTCGGAGGATCTGGGCGATCTCGTAGCTGGTACGCAGGCGCTGTTCGACCTCGAAATCACGTACATCGGTAACCTCACCGGTTGCCCAGCGGGTAATCGTCTTGCCGTCCTTCACCCCGGCGATTCGCGCGGTCATCCGGCGTGTGAGAAGACCGGACAGCGAGCCGACCAGCTCTGCCAGGGGTACACTCATCGCCTGCCGGTGTGCCTGTTGCCACTCTTCCGGAATCTGGGGACGGGCGGCATCGGCGTGTTCTGCCTGCTGCTTGGCCTTCTTTTTCTTCTTTGCCATCACCAAGTCCTCTGAATGTCTGAGCGATGCCGGTTTGCCCATCATGCACGCAATGGATGATGGGCGCAACACGAGGACGATCGGGTATCGATCGATGAACGATGCGCCGCTCGACTCCCGACCGGCGCCAAACCGACGGATTAAAGGGACAAAACCCACTGAAGGGGTTTTGACAGGGCTACTGTGCTCATGAATGCAGCCCTGTTGCTGCGAACGTACACACATTTAGTCCCTTTAGTGGACTTCGTCTATGGATCCCCGGGTTTTGAACTCAGGGCGGCGCGGACCAGCGATGACGTATATCGATTACCGCCTCCTTTCCCTTGACTCCGTTCCTTCCGCTCGCTAAAATACTTCGGTTGAATCGAATAATTGGAGTAAATCGGATGAATCGAACACGGGCCGAGCTGATGCAGCGGCTGATTGACATGATGAGCCGCTCGTCGTTTGAACTGCGCGGCGCCGATCAACTGGAGTGGCCGCAGATCGAATTGACGATGCCGCAATTGCGCACACTCGTCTTCCTGCGAGGGTCTCCCCGACGGATGAGTGATGTAGCAGCGATGCTCGGCATCGGTCTCTCGTCGGCCACCAGCATGATCGAGCGGCTGGAGAGCAAGGGGCTCGTGCAGCGCATCCATGATCCACACGACCGGCGAGTCGTTCGTTGCCAGCTTTCCGATCAAGGCACCGCCGAACTGGAACGCTTTTGGCGTGTGCAGGCCTCGAAAATGCAGGCCGTCGCCGATCTCCTGAGTCATGATGAGCTGGCGAAGGTCGTCGAAGCGATGGAGATTCTGGTCGCCGCGATCGTGCGACACGAACAGGCGATCGATCCAACGCCATCTGAACCCCCGAATACGTCACAGGGAGTAGACCTTTAATGAACTGGCTTACTGGACTGGCGCTCAAGCGTCGCTCAGTCGTCCTGCTCGCCGTTGTGCTCGTCGTGCTGGTCGGCTCGTTCGGCATCACCCGCCTGCAAAGCGAATTGATTCCGAATCTCGATATTCCGGTCTTGACGGTCATCACGCCCTACCCGGGCGCCTCGCCCGCGGTCGTCGATAGCCAGGTCGGGAGTAAGGTCGATAACGCCGTACGCGGACTCGCCAATCTCGATACGGTCCAGTCGACCTCATCGAGTAACCTGTCGGTCATCGTCGCCAACTTCAACTACGGCACCGACATGGAGGCCGCCCAACGGCAGTTGACGCAACTGCTCGCCGGACTGCAACTGCCGCAGGGCGCCGGTACGCCGAATATCCAGCGGATCAGCCTCGATCAGTTTCCGGTCTACCAGCTCAGCCTGACCGGCGCCAATGGAGATCTGGCGTCGCTGCGTCAGGTGGCGGAAGAGCGTTATTTGCCGGCGCTGTCGGCGGTCGATGGCGTCAGTCGGGTTGACGTGACCGGCGGCTCGACCAACGGCGTCGTTATCGCGCTCGATCCCGCCAAGATGGGCGACGCGCATATCACCTCCGATCAGGTGGCGCAGGCGTTGCAGGCGAACAGCGGATCCTCGGCCGCCGGAGCAGTGCAAGCGAACGGCGAAACGTTGCCGGTGCGCGTCGGCAGCGAAATCAACTCACTCGACGCGCTGAAGGCGTTGCCGGTCGGCGCGACGGGCGGCATGAATGGCACCGCGCCGACGCCGATCACACTCGGTGACGTCGCTGACGTTTCGATTCAGCCAACCGGTTCGACCGGCCTGGCCCGTACCAACGGCGAGCCGAGCATCTCGATCGCCGTCTATATGAATCAGGACGCGAACACGGTCGACACGGCGCGCGGCGTGCGCAACGCGCTCAAGGATGTCAACGCCGACGTCGCCACGACCAACGAGCAGATTAAGACGACGACGGTGCTCGACCAATCGACCTTCATTCAGGATTCGATCGATAGCCTGGAACAAGAGGCGATTCGCGGTGCCGTCTTCGCCGTCATCGTCATCTTCGTCTTCCTGCTCAGCATCCGCTCGACGCTGGTGACGGCGATCTCAATTCCGCTTTCGATGCTGGTCGCCTTCATCATCCTCTGGTCACAAGGAATTTCGCTCAACATCATGACGCTCGGCGCGCTGGCGGTCGCTGTCGGCCGCGTCATCGACGACGCGATCGTGGTACTGGAGAGCATCTACCGCTATGTCCAGCGTGGCGATGAGCCGTGGGAGGCGACGCTCGCAGGGACGAAAGAGGTGGCGCTGGCGATTACCGCCTCGACGCTTACAACGGTGGCCGTCTTCCTGCCGCTCGGCTTCGTCGGTGGCCTGATCGGTGAGCTTTTCCGGCCGTTCGCGCTCACCGTCACCTTCGCTTTGCTCGCCTCGTTACTGGTGGCGCTCACCGTCGTGCCGGTGCTCGCTTCGTACTTGATTCGCAAGGACAAGCTTCGTCCGCCGAAAGAGGGCGGGACCTGGTTGCAGCGTGGCTACGAGCCGTTGCTGCGGCGCTCGCTGGCGCATCCGGTCATCACGCTGGTGCTCGTCGGCGTGCTCTTCGTCGCCTCGCTCGGGCTGATCCCGTTCATCGGCACCTCGTTCATCTCGTCCGGTGGCGAGAAGATTGTCTCGGTGACGGCCGATATGCCGAGCGGTACCTCACGCGATGTGACCGAGCAGCGCGCCGAGCAATTCGAACAGGTGATCCGCGACAACGCCGATGTCGACCTGCTGCAGACGCAGATCGGCGGCGACAGTCTGGAAGCGGCCTTCACCGGCGCGGCCAACGATCGCGCCACGATCACTGTGAACCTCAACCAGGACGCCAACCTGAACGACACGATGGAGACGCTGCGGCAGAAGCTCGGCGATGTTGCCGGAAACGCCGCCATCACGGTCTCGGATCAATCGGGCGGCTTCGGCAACGGCAATTCGGTGCAGGTGATTGTCAAGGGCGCCGATTATGGCGCCGTGAGCACGGCGGCCACCGCGCTGACCGAGCAGATCGCCAAGGTGCAAAACCTGGTCAATGTCAAGAACGATGTCGTCGCGGCGCAGCCGGAGATCAGCGTACAGGTTGATCCGAGCAAAGCGGCCGCAATCGGCTCCAGCACGACGCAGATCAGCGGTCAGGTGCGGGGCGCGCTGAGCGGCGTGCCGGCTGGTACGGTGACCCTCGAGAACGTGCCGTACTCGGTGGCTGTCGTGACAAAGGACGCCGCGACCGATGTCGATGCTCTGCGCCAGCTGCCGGTCGGCACGACCAACCCGGCGCCGCTCGGCACGGTGGCGACGGTGACGCGCGGCAGTGGGCCGGCCCAGGTGGTGCGCATCGATGGCGATCGGGCGGCGACGATCAGCGGCACGATCGAATCGGATGAGACCGGCAAGGTCAGTTCTGCTGTGACCAAGATCATCAACGATTACAACGCGCCCGATGGCGTGACGGTCGAACTCGGAGGCGTCACGCAGCAGCAGAATGAAGCGTTCGCCAATATGGGGATCGCACTGCTGATCGCCGTCGCGCTCGTCTACATCGTCATGGTCGCCAGCTTCGGTTCGCTCACGACGCCGTTCGTCATTCTCTTCACGCTGCCGCTGGCGGTCATCGGCGTGCTGGTGGCGCTCTTCGTGACCGGCAAGGCGCTCGGCCTACCGGCGCTGATCGGCGTGCTGATGCTGGTCGGTATCGTCGTAACGAACGCCATCGTGCTGCTTGAACTGGTGCTCGACTTGCAGCGACAGGGTCGCTCGGTGGTCGATGCGCTCATCGAAGGCGGCAAGACGCGCCTACGCCCGATCCTCATGACGGCGCTGGCGACGATCCTGGCGCTGCTGCCGCTGGCATTGACCAGCAGCGGCGGCGTGATTATCGCGGCCGATCTGGCGGTCGTCGTCATCGGCGGCCTCTTCACCTCGACTTTCCTGACGTTGATCGTGGTGCCGGTCCTTTTCGAGCTGATCGCCGGCCGTGGCGAGCGCAAAGCGCTCCGTGCCGCGCGCAAGCGGGCGCAAGCCGAAGCCGAACTGGTCGGGGCGGGCGAGCACGGGAGTTGACGAAACGCTCGCGCGGAGACGTAGAGATCTAGAGTAATTTGCAGATACGGTGACCCACTGACCCCGGTAGGGGCAACCCCCCGTGGTTGCCCTGGTCGTGTGCCGTCATGTTTGCCCGCAG
>CALAGB010000047.1 GCA_937891245.1 uncultured Thermomicrobiales bacterium
GCTTGGTTCGATGCCCACCAAGCCGGCGGAAGGAGATGCCGCACCAACCGACAACGCGTAATCGAGAAGTTCCTACTTGCCGCTTCACCCGAAATTGATGTTATTGCGCGCTCACGCTTCGTTGTCACATGCGTACGCACATCTACGGAGGAGGAGACGGTCATGGACGATCTGCTCGTGCGTTCTCTCATCCAGGAGGCAACCTCTCGACACTACACACGTCGCGCGATCCTGCGGCGGGCCGTCGCGCTCGGGCTGACCGCCCCCGCGATCGCGGCGGTATTGGTGGCCTGCGGGAACAGTTCCGACAACACGCCGACCGCGGCTGGTGGCACCGCGGCCGCGACGAGCGCCGGCGCCGCAGCCGCGACGAGCGCGGGCGCCGGTACGGCGGCGTCGGGCAGCACCGGTGGCGGCATCGTCAACGCGAATACAACCCTGGGCGATAAAGGCATCGGTAACCCGATCATCGATCAGAGCGAGTACTGGACCGAATGGCTCGTCTTCAACAAGCTCGTGAAGTACGACGACAAGGGAAATCAGATTCCCGATCTCGCCAAAGAATGGAAATACAGCGACGACTCCTTGACACTCACGCTGACCCTGGTTGAGGCAAAGTGGCACGACGGCGAGCCGTTCACGTCGGCCGATGTCCTCTTCACCTTCGACAAGATCAAGGACGAGAACACCAAGACGAACTACGCATCGCGCCTGCAGGTCGGCGACAAGTTCGTCACCTGGGAGGCGCCGGACGACCGGACGGTCAAGATCACGCTGACCGAGCCGTACGCTCCGTTTCTCTACGGGCTCTCGCAGATCGCCATCATCCCGAAGCATATCCTCGAAAAGTCGAGCGATATCAACACCGACCCGTTCAACAAACAGCCGGTCGGCACCGGACCCTACAAGCTCGTGGAATGGCAGCCGGATCAGTACATCAAGTACGAGCGGAACGACGACTACTTCATGGGCAAGCCGGCTGCCGACGGCTGGACAAACTTTTTCATGGCGAATACCGACGCCGGGGCTGCCGCGCTGGACAAAGGCGATCTCGATATGATGTTCACCCCGCCGGAGATGCAGCCACGCTATGAAAAGAGTCCGGATTTCGTGCTCCACAACTACGTCTACTACACGCCGATCACGCTCGCCTTCAACCACAAACATCCGATCCTGAAGGACATGACCGTACGCAAGGCGATCGCGCAGGCGATTGACAAGAAGACGCTCACCGACACGGTGACCAAGGGGCGGGGGCTGATCGCCAACAACCAGTACGCCACCACCGGACCGCTCGACAAATACAACAACTACAAAGAGGTCGACTATCAGAAGGAATACCCGTTCGACGTCGAGGCGGCCAAGAAGCTGCTCGACGACGCCGGCTGGAAACCGGGCGGAGATGGTATCCGCGAGAAGGATGGGCAAAAGCTCTCGTTCACGCTCCTCACCTACTCTGGATTCACCGAATACATGAATGACCAGGTGATTATCCAGGAGTCGCTCAAGCAGATCGGCATCGAAGTCACGCCGAGCGTGCTGGAGTACACGACGCTGGAGGGGATGTGGCACGACCCGAACGGGAAGCCGGAAGACCGGGCAATGGAAGTTCAGGAATGGCCGCATCCCTTCGAGCAGGATCCCGATGTCTACAGTGAACTCGATTCGAAGAACGTTCCGCCGGGTGACGACTACATGTGGTTCCAGGATCCTGATATCGACAAGCTCATCGAGCAAGGGCGAACAACCGTTGATCAGGCCGCTCGTGAGGATGTCTATCACCAACTGGATGTCGCACGGCTCAAGGCGCTGCCGGCGTTGCCGCTCTACTGCGCGGTCGATGGCTGGGTCGTCAGCAAGAAGCTTGGCGGTATCCCGGCCGATACGCCGAGCTTCCGCTGGTATCAGCGGGCCTTCCCGGAAAAGATCTTCAAGCAAGCCTAGCGACGGAGCGAACGCGACTCGCGGGTGAGGATGCTCAATGACCGCTTACATCGTGCGCCGGCTCTTGTGGATGCTCCCGCTGCTACTCGGCGTCTCGATTATCTGCTTTGCCATGCTCAAGCGGGCACCCGGCGATCCGGTTGGGGCGATGCTTGCTGAATCGCGCGACAGCGGCAAAACCATGACGCTGGCGGATCGCGAGCGCCTGCGTGAACAGCTCGGACTCAACCGGCCAGTCTATCTGCAGTATCTCGACTGGCTGAAGCTGGTGGCGCGCGGCGACTTCGGGACCTCGACGCGCATGAATCAGCCAGTCTCGACAATCATCAAGCAGCGCTTACCCAACACGATGAAGCTGGCGGGGGTGTCGCTGCTGTTGACGCTTCTGATCGCGATTCCGCTCGGTATCATCTCAGCCGTCAAGCAGTACTCGTTGACCGATTACCTGCTTACTACCTTCAACTTCGTCGGCATCTCGATCCCCCAGTTCTGGCTCGGGCTGATGCTGCTCTACTTCCTCTCGGTGAAGATCGGCTGGTTTCCGGTCAATGGGATGCACAGCGCCTATGTCGGTCCCGGCTTCTGGGCGCATTTCAAAGATTCGGCGTTGCACTACGTGCTGCCGGTCATCTCGATCACCGTGGCGGGCGTGGCCGGCTACATGCGCTACCAGCGTGCTTCGATGCTCGAAGTGATGCCGCAGGACTATGTGCGCACCGCGCGAGCGAAAGGGCTCTCCGAGCGCATCGTGATCCTGAAACATGCCTGGCGCAATTCGCTGATCCCGATCATCACGCTGCTCGGCTATGTACTGGTCATCATGGTCGAAGGCTCGGTTGTCGTCGAAAACATCTTCTCCTGGCCAGGGATGGGCCAGCTGGCGGTCGCGTCGTTGACGCAGCGCGATTATCCAACGGTCATGGCGATCGTGCTTCTGTCGGCGACGTTGATCCTCATCGGAACATTATTGTCGGACATCCTCTACGCGGTGGTCGATCCGCGTGTGCGGTTCGACTGAGCCGGACGAGAGGTGCGTGCGATGACTGTCGAAGTTCAACGAGTTGACCTCGCCAGCTGGGAGCGTGGCATCACCACGACGGTTGCCAGCCCGCGCACACTGTTCTGGCGACGCTTTCGCCGTCACCGCCTGGCCTTCGCGAGTGGGATTTTCCTCGTGCTCCTCTTCGCCGTCGCGATCCTGGCGCCCTGGATTACCCCCTACGATCCGGACGCGACGGACCTGACGCTGGCGAAGTTCGGCCGACCAGCCGGACCGAGCATCGAACACCCGATGGGAACCGATCAGTTGGGACGCGACTGGTTGTCGCGCCTCGTTGTCGGCTCCCGTGTGTCGCTCACCGTCGGTTTCCTGGCGACCGGCGTGGCGATCGGCGTTGGGACGGTGCTTGGTGCGGTCGCGGGCTATGCCGGCCGCTGGACCGATATGCTGATCATGCGCCTGGCCGATATGCTGCTCGCCTTTCCACCGCTCCTCTTTCTGATGGGGATGCTCGTCGGGTTTAGCCGCCCGTCTGCGACCGTCATCGCCATCGTCATCGGGGTGATCGGCTGGATGAATGTTTCTCGCTTGGTGCGGGGAGAGTTTCTCACGTTGCGCACGCGCGATTTCGCCATCGCGGCGCGAGCGATCGGCGCCTCGAAGCCGTCGATCATCTTCCGGCACCTGCTGCCGAACGCGATCAGCCCGATCATCGTCGCGGCCACGCTCAGCATCCCGGCCGCAATTCTGACGGAGTCGACCCTCTCCTTCCTCGGCTTCGGGATTCAGCCGCCGACGGCGTCATGGGGCAACATGCTGCAGATCGCGTTCGTCCAGATGCGCGACAACGAGGCGTGGTGGATCGGCTTCTACCCCGGTCTCTTCATTGCCTTGACGGTACTCGCCTTCAATTTTGTCGGCGACGGCCTGCGCGACGCCCTCGATCCCCGCTCGTGGATTCGCTGAGAACCTTGCCCATGTCAACCGCGACGAACCCAACCGGCTGCGATCTACTCGAACTCCTCGATACACCTACCCCGTTCTTGAACGACAATGGCAAGAAACGACGCGTCGGAACGAGTACGAAGTTGGTTCACACGCCGTCGTATCCGAGCGACGGCGTTCATCCCGCGTGATGTGCCGGTAAACCACATTGAACTCCCCAATCGAACTCCTCGCCGTCTCCATGCGCTTAAACGACGAAGTCAGACAAAGCTCTTCAGCCAATCTGGTGATGGTCCGGCCCTTGTTCGTTGTAGGATCGTGACCGGCACGTGCGGGATGTGCGTTCGTTCAATCGGATGGTGCAACCGCCGATGACATCGTTATCCCTCTCGTTCGTGCGTTCGAAGCGTGTGGCACGATGTTGAATTGTCGAGGGATGGCTCCCTGATTGAAGAAAGTCGCTGGAATAACCCGACAGCGGACGGATTTGATCCGCTGAAGCGGTAGTTCGATGCGATCTAGTCAGTGCGTCCGGAGTTGAACAGCGAACGCAACGGAATCGTTCCGGCCCGTCGGCTGAGACCAGAAAGGTAGCGCTCCTGTTGTTGATGTGGGGCGCGCTAGGTATCGCACGCACGGCTTGCGGTGTGATTCCCCTGTCTCGGTCCCTCCGACTGTGAGGGTGAGGTAACCACGATATTCAGAGACAATCGCGCGGCATCATTGAGGATGACGTTTCGTCCGCTGCTGGCCATCCTCGTATTGCTTGCCTGGACCCTGCCTGCGCCGAAACCGGCTGCCGCGCAAACACCGACGAGCGGCAACCCGAACCTTTTCGGCATCGCGGCGCACGCCTGGTATCTCGATCCGTATGGTGACCAACTCTACGCTGCCCTGGACGACCTGCACGTAACGACGGTTCGTCTCAGCATCGACTGGAAGACCTTTGAACCGGTTGAGGGAACCTACGACTGGTCGCTCTACGACCGTGTCTTTGGTGAGTTGGCCAAACGACAGATCATCATCGTCGCCGACTTCAATACGATCCCGGCCTGGGCCTCGACCGATCCCGAGCATTGCGCGCAGGGAAGCGGCGAGGAAGTGACCACCTGCAAACTACGAGACGACATGCAGGCCGCCTACGCTCGGGCGGCGGAAGCCGCGCTGACGCGCTATTCCTGGATCGAGTACTGGGAGTTTTGGAACGAACCGGACGTCTGGACCTACCTCGGAAGTGATACCTACCTGCGGAATCTGCGCGTCTTCTACGATACCGCCCACCGCATCAACCCCGAGATCCAGGTCGCGATCTCCAGTCTCTCCGGCACACCGTACATTGACTGGCTCTGGAACGTGAGCGACATCTGGTATGGAGTTGGCCACCAGCCCTGGGATGCCATCGCCTACCACCCGTACAACCTCGATCAGGTCACCGGATCCGATGGCCAGATCATGCCAATTCGTTTCGATCGTATCGAGGCGTTGCATCAGCTCGCGATCGACCGCGGCTTTCCGAACATGAAGCTCTGGATCACCGAGTATGGCTGGAGCAATGATCCGGCGACTGACGCGCGCAATCTCGTTCAATCGCTCGACTGGATGCGGCAGCAGCCGTACATCGCCTTCGCTCACCTGCACATGCTCCACGACTGGTCCAGCGATCCCGTCAACAGCTACGGATTGATGGAAATCGTACCGGATGCGTCCGGCAAGCGTGAGCTCACGCCCACGACGCGTTTCGCCCCCAAACCCGTCTACTACAATGCCTTCAAGAACTATCCACGCGACGGATTGCCCAGCGCGCCGACCGAACCCGGCATTCTATCGTTCCCGCAGACCGGGCACACGCTGTCGGGTCGCTTCTTGAGCGCCTGGCGTGCGCGGGGAGGGCTTGCGATCCTTGGCTACCCCTTGACGCGACCCTATGCCCGGCAAGATCAGCAGGGCCGATGGCTACTCGTGCAGGACTTCGAGCGCGGCAGCCTTGAGTACCATCCCGAATTCGAAGGAACGCCCTTTGAGGTCGAGGGAACGCTGGTTGGACAAGAGTCGACCAGCGGGCGACAGGACGAACTTCCGTTCCGACCACTGTCTGGATGTCATCCGTCGCCGGACCGTAACTGTTTCGGCGAAACCGGCCATTCGCTGGCCTATGGCTTTCGCACCTTCTGGCAGCAGCATGGCGGGTTATCGGTGTTTGGGTATCCCATCAGCGAGGAGTTCCAGGAGCGTAATCCGGATACCGGCCAGATCAATACCGTGCAGTACTTCGAGCATGCTCGCCTCGAATACCACCCCGAGTTTGCGGGCACTCCGTACGAGGTCGAGTTGGGGCGTTTAACCGCCGCTGCGTTGCAGCGCCGTGGTTGGCTGGCTCCGAACGATCCACGAGTGCCGACCTGGCGAGAGTTTCAGTAGTTGCCGGCCGGGAGCGCTGCCCGTTACGCGACACAAGCCTGCCCCAGATATTCCGCGAAGAAGGTGAGCGTGCGTTGCCAGGAATCGGCGGCGGAATCCGGGTCGTAGCTTTCCAGCGTGTTGTTGAAGAAGGCATGCCGGGCTCCCGGGTAGATCTTGATGTCATGAGGTATGTCGTAGCGGTCGAGAGCGATGTCCAGTCTTCGTCCGGAGCGCGAGGTGAAGTCGCTGCCAGGGTAGGAGCCGACGATTGGGCAGGCGCGAGCGACGGATCTTAGCAACCGGATGTTTGTACCGTAGAAGACGGAGGACGCGCCCAGGTCAGGCTCGATACAGGCCAACGCCAGTGCGTACCCACCACCAAAGCAAAAGCCGATCGCGCCGATCCGACCGGCGTCAACCTCTGGGCGCAGCTGTATCCAGTCGATCGCCCGGCGTAAATCTCCAATTGCGCGGCTCTTCAGGGGCCGGAGTGCGAGCGCGGACATGACGCGAATGATGCAGATTCTCCGGTTATCGCCTCCGGAAAAGAGATCGACGGCTAGGGCAGCATATCCCTCCGCGGCAAAGCGGCGAGCGATCTCGCGAATGTTGTCGTTCAGGCCGAAAATCTCATGGATGATGATGATAGCCGGGTGGCGCTCCTCACCGGTTGGATGCGCGAGATAGGCGAGGAGCGGTGCCTGGCCGGGCTTACTACGCGCGATTTCGACGTTCTCGGTGACGACATTGATAATCCGATCCGAACCGACGTCCATTGCCGCCTCCTTCCCCGTCCCATCCTCATTCAATTACGCATACCGTACGGCACCGGGATCGTGGTATCACGAGCGTGGTTGGATGGGCGGGACTGGCGAAGCCGATTAGCTTCGTCCCTCTTAACCGCGGCCGAGTCCGTGGCAAGCAAGAGAGGGCGAAGCCAGTTGGCTCCACCCTCATTTCGATCTGAGACCGGGTTATCCGGCTACTTGCCGACCTGGTCAGCGAAATCCGATTCCGTCTCGCTGAGGCTCTCGTCGATGATCTGGACGATCCGATCGAGTTCCTCTTTGCTGGTCGTGAGCGGCGGGGCGACATGCAGCACATCCCAGGTGCGGGTGAGCATCCCCTTCTTATTGATCCGCTCGTCGACTTTGCTGGTGAAGCCGGATTCCTTGGTCCACTTGGCCTTGGTGGCTTTGTTCTGCACGAGTTCGACAGCACAGAAGAGTCCGAGGCCGCGCACGTCGCCGACGGTCGGATGGCTGCGCAGTCCTTCAAGCCGCTCGAAGAGGTAGTCGCCCTTCTCGGCGCTCTGCTGCACCAGACCTTCGCGCTCGAAGATCTCGAGGTTCTTGAGTGCGGCAGCGCAGGCCACAGCCTGACCACCGAAGGTGAGCAGGTGACCGAGCGCCACTTCCTTCTTGTCCTTGAAGACGTCGAAGACGCGGTCACTGACCGCGACACCGGCGATCGGCGCGTAGCCGGACGAGAGTCCCTTCGCCATCGTGATCATGTCGGGCTGCATACCGAAGTGCTCGGTGGCGAACATCTTGCCGGTGCGGCCGAAGCCGTTGATCACTTCGTCCATAATCAAGAGCACGCCATGCTTGTCGCAGATCTCACGCAGGCGCTGCCAGTACTTCGGCGACGGCACATGCAGGCCGTTGGCCGATGAGATCGGCTCGCCGATGACGGCCGCGACCGTTTCCGGCCCCTGGTTGATGATCTCTTGCTCGACATAATTAGCGCACATAATATCGCCCGCTTCGCCTTCGAGGCCGAAGTCGTTGCGATAGTGGTTCGGCGACGGGGTGTGATAGACACCGTAGACGAAGGGGCCGAAGTACGTCTCGTTGCGACTGGCGGTGAGGCTGAGCGCACCCATCGTCATGCCGTGGTAGCTGCCACGACGGGCGATGACCTTGTAGCGCTTGGGGAAGCCGCGCATCGCCTGTACCTGCTTGGCGATCTTGATCGCGCTCTCGACCGCTTCGGAGCCGCCGGAGCAGAAATAGATTCGATTCAGGTCGCCCGGAAGAATCGAGGCGAGCTTGTTCGCCAGCTGAACGGCCGGCACGGTGGTATACGACGCACTGGAGGCGTAGGCGAGCTTGCCGGCCTGCTCGGCCATCGCGTCGCCGATCTCCTGTCGTCCGTGGCCGGCGTTGACAACCCAGAGGCCCGAGATCCCATCAAGATATTCGTTGCCGTGAATATCGACCAGCGTGCTGCCATGGGCATGATCGAAGACGTGAAGCCCGTCCTGTTCTGCCAGGCGGATCCATTCGGTCGTATGGATCCATACGTGATCGAGCGCCTCTTGTTCGAGCACCGGGGTCGCAGCCGAGGTCTTCGCGACGTCACCCATGAGAACCCTCCTTTGACAAACGCCCTGTCCCAGAGCAACGTCGACATCGACAGAGCCACGCCCTCGATTACACGTTGCCGCTCACCACATACTAACACGTCCTCGAATGGCCGAATCAAGCCCCCCGGCACGCTATTTTCGGCTGATTTGTGCCCAAATCTCAGCAAATTGGCGGTAAATCGGATCTTTTGCTCGTTTCTCCCGACTTGGCGTTGGATCGCGGTCATTTCGCGCTCAAGTCGACCGAAGATTGGTCGACGCAATCTTCAGACGACTTTGAAATGGCAACCCCGATGGGCGCGATTTACCCCGGCTGGATGCCGATTCGGCAATCATACGGTATTTAAAAACAAGACCGACGATACGGAATCCGATAACCTCGATTGACGGCAGAATCAGAAACAAGAAGAAGCGCAGCATCTTGACAAGCGGGTGGCCGGAAAGTAACGTACAAAGAGAATACGAACCAAGATAAATGGAATCGGCACGACGCCGATTCAGTACGTCACTGTCCTGGACAATTGTGGTTCTGATTCTGCCGATTTGGCAGCAAGGAGATCGCAGACATGCCGGACAACGATATGCGAGCGGTTCGGCTCATCGCCGACGCGATGTCTCATCGACTCACGCGACGGGATATCATCACGCGCGGACTTGCTCTAGGACTCTCGTTCTCAACCATTGGCTGGGTCCTTGCCGCATGCGGCAAGGGGTCGTCATCCTCCACAGCCACCTCACAGAGTGGCTCCAGCACTTCCGCCGCGTCGGGCTCAACCGCCGGCTCCGGCTCGTCCTCATCGTCGTCGACAACCACGGCTGCAAGCGCCTCCGGTTCGCCAGCAGCTTTCTCTGGAGCAGTGTCGAACGCGCCAACCGGTGGTACACCGGTAAATGGTGGGACGTTCACCATCGTATTCCCGGGTGCGACGGCCGATCTCGATCCGCAGTCCGCATACGACAACCAGGCCAGCTGCGTCTTCTTCGGCGTCTACGAGATGCTGATTATGCTCAAAGGAAACAGTACGTTTGAATATCAGCCGATGCTGGCCAAAGAGTGGGGGCCGAGTTCGGATGGTACCGAGTGGACCTTTACGCTCTTTGACAACATCAAGTTCCACGACGGGACAGTCTGTGATGCCGCGGCTGTCGTCAAATCGTTTCAGCGCATGCTCAAGATGGGGCTCGGCCCGCACGACGTGATCGGCCGCTTCGTCGAAAATCCGGATACCGACATCACCGCGCCGGATGCCAAGACCGTCAAGTTCAAGCTCAAGACCGCAAACCCGATCTTCGAGGCGGCGGTCGCCTCGGAGTATGGCCCGTTCATCGTGAGCCCCGACGCGGTCGACAAGCACAAGACCGATCAAGACCCATGGGCGCATCAATGGTTTGTTCAGAATATGGTCGGCACCGGCCCCTACATCGCCGATCAAGTGAACCCGCAAGAGCAAATCGTGCTCAAGCAGTTCAAGGACTATTACCGCGGCTGGGACGGTAACCACTTCGACCAAATCATCTTCCGCGTCGTTGAAGACACGGCGACTCGCCAGCAGCTGATCGTCGGCGGCTCCGTCGATGCGCTGACCAACGCCCTGACACCGAAGGCGGTCGACGAGCTGAAGCAGAACAAAGCGCTCCAGGTGATCGCCTATCCCTCGACCAATGTCAACTGGTCGACCTTGAACGCCGGTGATCGCTTGAAAGATCCGGACGTTCGCAAGGGCTTTTGCTATGCCTTCCCCTATGATGATGTGCGCAACGGCGTGTATAAGGGACTGGTCACAGAAACCAACGGCCCGCTGACACCGACGACGCGTGGCTACGACAAGAACGTCTTTATCTACAAGACCGACCTCGACAAGGCGAAGCAGCTGATCAGCAAGCAGTTCAAGCCGGGTGAAAAATTCAGCTGGATGCTTGCCTCCGGCGACGACGGAACCAAGTCGGTCGCGACGTTGATGCAGGCGAATTTGCAGCAGATCGGCTTCGACCTGGATATTCGCGAAGTCGAGCGCTCGGCCGAAACGAACCTGGCCTACGGCGATTCTCCGCCGGCCCAGCGCCCCGACATCTTCGGTGACTGGGGTTGGTGGCCGGATTACAACGATGGCTACAACGAGATCTACCCGAACTTTTACTCCAAGTCGGCGGGGAGCGCTGGGTCAAACGTCGGCTATTACAACAATCCGCGGCTCGACCAGATCCTCGAGACCGTCGCGCCAGGCGTCTCGGACGCGGACTATAACAAGCTGCTGGCGGAAGCCCAGAACATCATGACCGAACTCGACCCGCCCGCGATCTTCTGGGGCACGATTCAGTGGTACACGATCATGAACGCGAAGGTCCGTGGGTTCGAGTGGAACCCGATCTATCTGAACTCATACTACTTCTACAACATGTACAAGGTGAAGTAGATCGGAGAGCGACCAACCGAACAGCTCCGGGTTCGCGGCCGCGCGCGGGCGCATCGTGAACCCGGAGACGAAAGAAGGTGAGGTCGAGCCATGCTCGCACAGTTACTGGTGAAGCGGTTGATCTCGGTGATCTTCGTGCTCATCGGACTGTCGATCATCACGTTCACGTTATCGCACATCGTGCCGGCCGATCCGGCTCGGCTTATTGCCGGGCCGCGCGCCAGCGCCGACACAGTGAAGCTTATCCGCCATCAGTACGGCCTTGACCAGCCGGTCTATGTCCAGTACGTCAAGTACATGAAGGGGATCTTCACCCTTGACTTCGGCACGTCGCTCTCGACGTTACGGCCGGTGCGAACCGACCTGGGGCGTTACTTCCCGGCGACCGCTGAACTCTCGTTGACCGCGCTCCTCTTTTCGCTGGTGGTCGGCATCCCGCTCGGCATCGTGTCGGCGTTGAAACCGAACACGATCATCGACTATTTCGGTCGCGTCATCTCGGTTTCCGGGCTGGCGATTCCGGTCTTCTGGTTGGCCCTCATGTGCCAGTTCCTCTTCTTCGCCAAGCTGGGCTGGCTGCCCGACGGCCAGCGGCTGCCGATAAATACCGCGCCGCCGCGTTCCATCACGCATCTCTATACCATCGACGCGCTCATCACTGGTAACTTACCGCTCTTCTGGACGGCGCTGGAACATCTGGTCATGCCCGCCTTCGTGCTCGGCTTCGGGGTGCTGCCGGTAATCACCCGTATGGTTCGCGCCGGGATGCTGGAGACGCTTGGCCTCGATTACATCCGCACGGCGCGCTCGAAAGGACTCAGTGAGCGCGCGACGGTGATGCGACACGCGCTGCGCAACGCCTTGTTGCCGACGGTCACGGTTATCGGCATGCAGATCGGCGTGCTCCTCTCCGGCGATATTCTGGTTGAGATCATCTTCTCCTGGCCCGGTATCGGCCGATACGCGATAACCGGGGTCACGCAATTCGACTACAACGCGATCATGGCGGTGACGCTGATCATCGGGTTCATCTACGTCTTCATGAATCTGCTGGTCGATATCTCCTATTTGATTCTCGACCCAAGGATCTCCTACTCATGACGACACCTTCAACGACCGAGTCGATCGATCCGATTGCCGCGCGCGAGAAACTGTTCAACGGGCGACTCGCGCTGCCGGATAGTCGCGGCGAACGCTTCAAGCGCGGGCTGCACCAGTTTTTCGGCGGCAAATGGCTCAATGTGTTGGGCGTGTTCTTGATCGCGCTCTTCCTCTTCGACAGCCTGCTCGGCCCGACGCTCGCGCCGCACAATCCACTCAAGCCGGCGATTTACGACCAGTTGCAAGGCCCGTCCCTTAGTCATCCGTTCGGGACCGATAGTCTCGGGCGCGACGTGCTCAGTCGTGTCATGAGCGGCGCGCGCATCTCACTCGGTGTCGCGGCGATCGTCCTGACGATCGCGGTCACGCTCGGCGTGTTGATTGGCGGAATATCCGGCTTCTTCGGCGGCTTCATCGACGACATCCTCATGCGCTTCACTGATCTCTTCCTGGCCTTCCCGTTCCTTGTGCTCGCTATCGCGATTTCGGCCTCGCTTGGCCCAAGCCTGCGCAACACCGTCATTGCACTTTCCGCCGTTTATTGGCCATGGTATGCCCGGTTGGTTCGCGGCCAGGTGCTGACCGTGCGCACGCGCGAATACATCGAGTCCGCGCGTTCGTGCGGCTGCTCGAACTGGCGCCTGCTCTTCCGGCATGTGATGCCGAACGCAATCTCTCCGGTGATCGTGCAGGTAACGCTCGATATCGGCTACGCGATTCTGGCGACCGCCAGCCTTTCCTTCATTGGCCTCGGCGCACAGCCACCGTCGCCGGAATGGGGCGCCATGATCAACGATGCGCGCGCCTATTTCCAGAGCGCCTGGTGGTACATTACCTTCCCCGGCCTCGCCCTGGCCTTCACCGTCCTCGGCTTCAATCTGGTCGGCGACGGCCTGCGCGACTTCCTCGATCCCCGTACACGAGGCAACTGAGCGGCGGGAGCGGCCGTCGCCCCCCTAATTCTGATACGGGCTCAGGGCATCTCTTAGCGCGTCGCCGATGAAGTTGAAGGCGAGGACGGTAAAGAGGATCATGAGACCGGGCCAGATGGCGAGCATCGGCTCGGAGAAGACGTAGCTCTGGGCGTTGCTGAGCATGTTGCCCCAGCTGGCGGTTGGTGGCTGTACGCCGACGCCGAGGTAGCTGAGGGCGGAGGCGATGAGGATCGCCTGGGCGACGCCGAGCGTCGAGGCGACGAGCATCGAGGGGAGCGCCTGCGGCAACAGGTGACGCACGATCACCCGACCACGACTGGCGCCGAGCAGCTCGGCGGCAAGGACGTAATCGAGGTTGACGGCACGCAGCACCTCGCTGCGTACCACGCGCGCGGTCGTCATCCAGCTCGTCAGTCCGATGGCGATCACGATGGTCGGCACGGTCGGGCCGAGTGAGGCGAGAACGGCCAGCAGCAGGAAGAAGACCGGAATGGCGAGCATCGCATCGGTCAGACGCATCGCCAGCGAATCGACCCAGCCGCTGAAGTAGCCGGAGACCGCGCCGAGCGATGTGCCGACAAAGACCGAGATGAGCATCGCGATGATGCCGATCGAGAGCGAGATGCGCGCGCCGTAGAGAATACGCGTGAAAACGTCGCGACCGTTCGGATCGGTCCCGAGCAGATGCTTGAGTGATGGCCCCTGGAGTTCCGCGCCGATCGTGATACGTGTCGGGTCGTAGGGTGCGATGATCGGCGCCAGCAGCGCCGCGACCATGACGACGATCAAGAAGATCGCCGAGACGAGCGCGAAGCGATTGTCGGCGAAGCGGCGGATGACACCGGGCCGCTTCGATCGCTCACCGATCACCGCTCGGCTTGCTCGCTGCTCTTTTTCATGTTCTTGCTCGGCGATTCCGGTCGTCGACACGCTTCCCTATCCTCGGTTGAGCTTGACGCGTGGGTCGATCAGCAGATAGCTGAGGTCGGTCAGGAAATTCGTCAGAATCACGACGACCGAAACCATCATGGTGATCCCCATGATCGTCGGGTAGTCGCGTTGCAGCGCGGAGTCGACCGCCAGCTGGCCCATCCCGGGCCAGGCGAAGACGCTCTCGGTGATGGCGGCACCGCCGACCATGCGCGGGATGCCGAGCGCGATAACAGTGATGACCGGGATCATGGCGTTGCGCAACGCGTGCCGCCAGATAACGCTGTTCTCGCGCAGACCCTTGGCGCGGGCGGTGCGCAGGTAGTCGGCTTGCAACACCTCGATCATGCTCGAACGGGTATAGCGCGCGATCTGCGCCAGGTTGGCGACCGCCAGCACGATGGCCGGCATCAGCAGGTGCTCCAGCCGATCGGTCACGGTGAGTGGTTCACCCAGCGTTTGCGCGCCGGACGAGGGGAGCACATGCAGCTTGATCGAGAAGAGGATGATCAGCATCAGACCGAGCCAGAAGGTCGGCACCGACATGCCGAAGAACGAGAATCCGGTGGCGAGGTGATCGATCAGCGAATTGCGGTGCATCGCCGAGACGACGCCGATCAGGATGCCAAAGACGGCCGACAGCGCCAGCGCCGCGAACAAGAGTTGCAGCGTCACGGAGAGACGCTTGGAGATCAACGTCGTGACGTTCAACCCCTGACTGTACGACTTGCCGAGGTCGCCGTGGACGAGATGGCCGAGCCAGCGCACGTACTGAACCGGCAGCGGATCATCCAGTCCGAGGCTCTTTTGCGCTTCGGCGATCTGCGTACTGGACATCCCGGGGGCCAGCAGAACTGCCGGCCCGCCGGGGGCCACATGAATCAAGCCAAATGTCAGAATGCTCACGAAGATGAGCAGCACTACCGATTGCGCGAGCCGGCCAACAACGTACTGTCCCATGACGTTGTCCCATCTTCCGTGGGCTTATTCGATCCACACCTTGTTCAGGTAGAGCATCGCATCGCGGTAGTCGGTATCCGGCCAGTCTTGCAGCTTCTTCGAGATCGCCTGGAGTTCGGTCGGGTGATAGATATAGTTTACCGCCTGCTCCTCGGCGAGAATCGTATACAGCTGCTTGTAGATCGCCTTGCGCTTGTCGGGATCGAACTCGGCCAGCCCATCGAGGAAGAGCTGATCGACCTCGGTGTTCGAATAGCCCCACTCGTTCGTCGAGCCGTTCGTCTGCCAGTAGGAGTGCAGGTCGGGCGTGGCCGGTGTGACGTAATAGTAGGCCATCGACTCGAAGTCGTGATCGACGCGATACGCTTTCTGCAACTCCGCGAATTCGATTCCCTGATACTTGGCGTCGATCCCGATGTCCTTGAAGTTCTGCTGCAGGATCAGCGCGGTTTGCTCACGCTCCGGCTGTCCGGTATCAGAATTCATGATGAAGCTGAACTTCTGACCGTCCTTCTCGAGGATTCCATCGGAACCCTTCGTAAAGCCGAAGTCCATGAGCAGCTTCTGGGCCGTATCCGGATCGTACTCGTACGTCGGCAGGTCGGGGAAATACCAGTTCTTGAGGGCCGGTGGGATCGGTCCGTTGCTCCGCTTGCCCTTCCCCTTGGTTACCTGCTGAATGATGCCGTTGGCATCGATGGCATGGGCCATCGCGACACGCACGCGCTTGTCGCTGAACCAGGGGCCGAACTTCGGGTTCTTCTGATAGCCGGAGAAGAAACGAAAGTCCATCAAGCCCTGCTCGGCGATGCGAATGTTAGAGCTGCCTTCCAGCCCCGGCAGTTGCGCGACGGACGGCCAGGCGACATCGAGCTCGCCCGTCTTGACCTGCGAAATCGTCGAGTTCTGATCCTTGACGATGCGATAGATCACCTGATCGACGTAGGGGCGTCCCTCGTAGTAATCCTCATTCGCGACGACCGTGAAGTGATCGCCTGGTTGATGCTCGCCGAATTTGAACGGCCCAGTGCCGATCGGCTTCTGGATGAACGACTGCGGGTAGTTGCTCCGATCGAACGTCTCATTCTCCAGTAGGTGCTTGGGCAGCATGAAGGTGAGATAGCAGAGCAGCTCCGGCAGCGACGAATAGGGCTCCGCGCTTGTCAGCTTGACCGTGTACTGATCAGCCGCTTCGATCGCGGTCAGCGGCTTCAGGTTGCCGAGCAGAATGCTGTTGACCTTCGGGTCGGCGTACATCTTGAGCGACCAGACGACGTCATCCGCCGTGAACGGCTTGCCATCGTGCCACGTAACGCCCTGACGGAGGGTGAAGGTCCAGGTCAGCTTGTCGCTGGAAATTTCCCACTTCTCGGCGAGATCGGGCTGTGGTGACCAGTCCTCCGCGCTGAAGCGCACCAGACCGTTGAAGAGCGACTTGTTGACAAGCAGGTTCTGAATCTGGCCAATTGGCGGCCAAGGTGTGACGTTGGTGTTGACCGGGATCTTCAGCGACCCGCCCTTTTTCGGCGTCTTGCCGCTGCTGGCGGCTGAAGCAGCCGGTGTGACGTCGGCGCTGGACGATGGGCTGGCGGTCGTTGATGTACCGCCGGCCGCCGATGTGCCGCTGGCGGCGGTGCCGGCCGAACTGCTGCTGGTCGATGCGGCCGAGCTCGCGGCTGCGGCTGGGGTGTCACTGTCTGAATCGCCACCACAGGCGGCGAGTAACGAGGCGGAGACGGCGGTAAGTCCGGCGCCTACGATCGTGCGCCGTAGCAATGTACGGCGGTCCAGGGTCGCGGAAATCCAACCAAGCGATCGGTCGAGACTCATCGTATCTCCTCTCTCTCTGTCGAAACGACAGCACGCGAACGCGACGATCGCGTCACGTCGAGACGTCTTCTGAGAACTGGCCTGACGCAGTTCGGTTATGCGTGATTCACCAGGGCCGTGCGGGGATGTATACAGCACATATTATAAGACAACGCTGAGAGTATCCCAGTCTGCGCGGCGCCTGTCAAGAGCGCGCCTGTTCCGTGATTGCGGCGGCTTCCCGACCGTGCTACCGTGACGCTGCGAAAAATGGTGATGGACTGAGGAGAAGGATACACGATGAACGCCGAGCCGGCCGGAGTTATGGAACAGATTCGCGCGCTCGTTGAGCCATTCGACGGTGTCGTTGGCCTGGCTGCCAAAGATTTTGGCAGCGGCGCGGAGATTCGTTATAACGCCGACACCATCTTCCCGACCGCCAGCACGTTCAAGACGGCACTCCTCTATGAACTCTATCGCCAGGTCGATCAGGGGATTATCGATCCAGCCATGCGCATCACCTTCGAGGACCGCCAGCGCGTGCCCGGCTCCGGTGTTTTGCAGGATCTCGACGCCGGCGCGGTGCTGACCATCAAAGATATCGCGACGCTGATGATCGTCGTCAGCGATAACGCCGGAACCGACATCATCTACGACCTGATCGGGCGCGGTCCGGTCGCCGAAACGCTGAAACGTCTGGGCCTGACGCAGACGCATCTGCCGCTTGGCTGCTGGGAGATCCTGGCCGGTCTGCAGAACCTTGATCCGACCGATCCATCGCTCACCTATGAGGAACTGAAGCGCCGGCTCGACGAAGTTGAATCGCCCTGGGAGAGCAACGCGCTCAAGGAGACGTCCGATAACGACATCTCGACGCCGAACGACCTCCTGCATCTGGTCGAGACGATCCATAAAGGAGAAGGTCTGAGCGCATCATCCCGTGACGCCGTTATCGACATCCTGAAGCGCCAGAAGTTTTCTGAGCGGATTCCGGCGCTGCTTCCGTTTGGGGTGCAGGTCGCCCATAAGACCGGTTCGGTCATGGGCGTGCGGAACGATATCGGCATCGTCTACGCGGGCGATACAACCTACGGCATTGCGCTGATGTCGAAGCGCGCCGAAAGTGGCGTGGCGGCGACCGAGTTGCTGGCGAAGCTCTCGAAGGTCGTCTACGACGCCTTCGTCGGCACGAATGGCGGCGGGTCGTAGCCGAGGTACGGCCGGCGCCGGTCGAGCGGATGCCCGGCTTCTCCACCTGGCAGCTCCTGCCGTTCTATCTCGGTGGGCTGAGCGGCCCGATGGGTGGCGGCGTCGTGCCGGTGCTCTTCGCCGTGCTGATGGGCGCCTTCGGCGTCGATCGCGCGGTGCTGTCGCTGGCCGTGCCGGCGTACATGCTGCCGTACGCCGTGGTGCAGCTCGTCTCCGGTGGCATTTCCGATCTCACCTCGCGACGAACCTCGCTGATCATCGGCTTCGGCGGGTTCGGCATCGCCACAATCCTTGCCGGACTGTCGCCGAACTTCCAAATCTTTCTGCTGGTGCAGGTCTTACAGGGCGCGACGAACGCCTTCACCTCGCCGCTCCTGATGGCGACGCTGGGTGATATCGTGCCGGGGCCACGACTGAGCCGCACGATGGGATTTTTGAATACCGCCAATCTTTCGGGTACGATGCTGGCGCCGCTGTTTGGTGGGCTGCTCGGTGACGTCAGTTGGCGCCTGCCGTATCTCGTCTTCGGGCTCACCAACTTTCTGTTGCTTGCCTGGATTTTGCTCTGGTTCCGACGGCATGGTGAAGCCGTGCCGCCGAGCCATCGCGGGAAAAGCCTGCGCGCCGATCTGCGCTCAATGGCCGCCGCGCTTGGCGTGCAAATGATCCTGCTGGCGCTGCTGTCGTTCATCGCCAGCAACGCTATTCGCGGTCCGAACTATCTCTTCGCCGACTATCTCGGTGAACGATGGGGACTGAGTGTCGCATCAGCCGGCCTGATTCTGGCGAGCTATGGACTTGCCGGAGTGCTGTTCGGCCCCTTTTCCGGCTATCTGATCGAACGCTTCGGGGTCTTTCGCGGCGTCGCCTCGAGCATGATCGGCGTCGCGCTGTCGCTCGTCATCATGGGCCTCGCGCCGTCGTGGCCGGTCTACGCCGTTGGGAGTTTCCTGCTGGGCGCGACGAGTATTGTCGCCTGGACCGGGCTGGCGACGTTGGCCGTCAATCTCGCTCCAAGCCATCGCGGTACCGCCTCATCGCTCTTCGGGAGTGCCCGTTTCCTGGCGCTGGCCGTCTGCCCGCTCTGGTTCACTCCGCTCTATCAATCGGTAGCGAAGACGTCGATCTTCTTCACCAGCGCGATCTTTTCCATCATCTTGATCATCCCGCTTGCTCTGCTCTTGCTGCGCGGCGGCCACAGCGAACTGCCTCACACAGAGGCGCAGGGCGCACAGCGGACATAGATCAGAATACGCCCCATTGTCATCCTGAGCCGAAGCGAAGGATCTCTTTTGACTCGCCCCGGCAATTATGTTGCAGGTCCACGAGGAGGAGATCCTTCG
>CALAGB010000048.1 GCA_937891245.1 uncultured Thermomicrobiales bacterium
GGTTGGCGGCGCTCATGCGGTTCTCCTTCAGGTACGTCCGGAATCGCAAGCGGTAATATAGGTGCGAGGCTTCCTCGATACGTGGTGCGCGACACACGGTATCGTCGTTGGTCAACGGCAGACGGTCAAGCGCTGCCGGCCGCTTTGTGTATCGCTGATGCCGGTGGCTGGTGACATTACGATGGAGGTAGCACGTGAGCGCACCCGGCGCACCTGGGATTCATCCGGCCTGGACGAGCAGCGCGAAAGATGGCGTGAGCGCCTCGCTCGGCGGTTCGCGCGTGTGGCTGACGATCGGGCGCGGCATTCTCAATGAGGTCTACTGGCCACGCGTCGATAGCCCCCAGATACGCGATCTCGGTTTCATCGTGGCGGACGGCAACGGCTACTGGAGCGAGGTCAAACGCGATAGCGAGTACGAGCTGGTCACGCCGCAGCCGGGCGTCCCGGCCTACAGCGCGATTCACCATACCGACCACTACACGTTGCGCCTCGATTTCTGTCCCGACACCGAACGTGATGTGGTGCTGATCCGGGCGAGGCTCGAAGGACCGCCCGAATTGAAGCTCTACCCATTGCTGGCGCCACATCTCGGCAATACCGGCTTCGGCAACACGGCCTGGGTCGGTGAAGCCGGCGGGCGGATGGCGTTGATGGCGAGCGTGCCCGACGCCAGCCTGGCGCTGGCGGTGGCCGGTGCCGAGAAGCGTGACGCGTTCTTACGCGGCGGCGCAGGCTACGTTGGCGTCTCCGATGGCTGGCAGGACTTCAATGCGAACGGCGCGATGACCTGGACCTATCGCAGCGCCGAGAACGGCAACGTCGCGCTGATGGGCGAAATCGCCGAGCATGACGTTGTGCTGGCGCTCGGCTTCGGCGATCGTCCGGCACTGGCCGGCACACTCGCCGTGTCGAGTCTGCAATTCCCATTTACCGATCTCTGGCATCGACACTGCGCGTATTGGAGCGACTGGCAGGGAACGTGCCACCTGCCGGATGTCACGTCCGAAGAGCTATTGCGTGAGGCGCGCATCTCGGCGACGGTGCTGAAGATTCATGAGGACGAAGCGGTGCCGGGTGCGCTCGTGGCGAGTCTCAGCGTTCCCTGGGGCCAGAGTCGCGACGATGCCGGTGGTTATCATCTCGTCTGGTCGCGTGATTTGGTGGAGGCCTCCGGCGGACTGCTCGCCTTCGGCGCCGTGGAGGATGCGCGGCGCGTGCTCGGCTACCTCCTGAGTACGCAGCAGCCAGACGGTCACTGGACGCAGAATCAGTGGCTTGACGGGCGTCCGTTCTGGTCCGGCATCCAGCTCGACGAAACCGGTCTGCCGATCATCCTGGCGCAGGATCTGCGCGAGCGCCACGGGCTCGATGGACTCGAAGTACAGTCGATGGTCGAACGCGCGGCGACCTATCTGGCAATCAATGGCCCGTCGACCGGTCAGGACCGCTGGGAGGAAGATTCCGGCCTCAGTCCATTCACGCTCGCGATCGAGGTCGCGGCGCTCGTTTGTGCCGCCAATTTCCTCGAAGGTGCGGCGAAGGAGTACGCGCTGGAGTTGGCCGACACTTGGAACAGCCGGATCGAAGACTGGACGTTCGTGCGCGATACCGAACTATCGCACCGCTTCAATGTCTCCGGCTATTACGTGCGGATCGCGCCGGTCGAAGTGATCGCCACCTCGAACCCGATGGAAGGAACGGTGATCATCAAGAATCGCACGGGCATCGACGCGGAGCAGATGGCTGAGCATATTGTCGGCCTCGATTTCCTCGCGCTGGTCCGCGCCGGATTGCGCCGCGCGGATGATCCGGCGATTTGTGATGCGGTGAAAGTTGCTGATGCGCTGCTCAAGACGGAGACGCCGAACGGCCCCGTTTGGCATCGGTACAACCTCGATGGCTACGGTGAACATGAGGACGGATCGCCATACGATGGCACCGGCATTGGGCGTGGCTGGCCGCTGTTGATCGGTGAGCGTGGGCATTACGCGCTGGCGGCCGGTGAACCGGTGGAACCGTACCTGCACGCGATCTGCCGCATGTCGAGTAAAGGCGGCATGATTCCGGAGCAGGTCTGGGATAGCGCGGATATACCGGAACGCCACCTCTGGTGTGGACAGCCGAGCGGTTCGGCGATGCCGCTTGTTTGGGCGCACGCCGAATACTTGAAGCTGCTTGCAAGCATGATCGAGGGGAAACCGGTCGACCGGCCCGCGGCGGTCTGGGATCGCTATCATGGCGAGCGGCCGAGCGTTCCCTGGTTCTGCTGGCGCTTCACCCAGCAGGTGCGCGCGTTACCGGCCGGCTTGCAGCTACGGTTGGAGGTGACCGCCAGCGCACGTGTCCACTGGACCTGCGGCGATGGCGAATGGCGCGATGTTGAGACCCGTCATACTGGCCTGGGTATCCATCTGGTCGATCTGCCGACGACGGAACTGGCGGCCGGGGCGACGATCACCTTCACCTTCTTCTGGACTGAACGCAATGCCTGGGAGGGCCGAAACTTCGAGGTTCAGGTTGAGCCTCATCCGAACGATTAGGAGGGATTGCATGAGCGGATCGTTGGGCGGCAAACGGGCACTGGTGACCGGTGGTGACTCAGGGATCGGCGCGGCGGTCTCACTGGCGTTGGCGGTGGCCGGTGCCGATGTTGCCATCGTTTACAACCGGGACGAGGTCGCGGCGGCCGAAGTCGTGAAGGGGATCGAGGCGAACGGCGCCAAGGGACTGAGCGTGCAGGCGAATGTCGCTGAAGTGGGCGATGTTGATCGGCTCTTTGAGACGGTTGCGTCAGAATGGGCGCCCCTCGACATCCTCGTCTGTAGCGCGGGCATCGATGGCCATGCGGCGTTAAGCTGGGAAGGCGATCCGGAGGCGTGGCTGACCGTCATCAAGGTCAACCTGTTTGGCACCTATCTCTGTGCGCGGAAAGCGCTGGCTCAGATGGTCGAACAGAAATCGGGCGTCGTCATCAACATCTCGTCGGTCCATGAGGTGATTCCCTGGACCGGTTTCAGCGCCTACACCGCCAGCAAAGCTGGTATGAGCATGATGACCAAAACGATGGCACAGGAAGCAGCCGAACATGGCGTTCGGGTGCTTGCCGTCGGTCCGGGTGCGATCCAGACGCCGATCAATCAGAACGTCTGGGGCGATCCGGTCGGGTTGAAGGACTTGCTTGACAAGATCCCCTTCGGTCGCATGGGAACGCCCGAGGAGATCGGTCGTCTAGTCGCCGTGCTTGCCTCTGACGACGCCTCCTACGTCACCGGCACAACCGTCTTCGCCGACGGCGGCATGACACTCTTCCCAGGCTTTCGGCATGGGGGGTAGCGGACCGCCGCTGCCGCCCTCACCACAACGCCGTGACGCCGCCATCGACGACGAGGGTGGTGCCGGTCATGAAGGATGAGTCGTCGCTGGCGAGGAAGAGCGCCGCTTTGGCGAGTTCGTCGACGCGGCCGATTCGCTTGACCGGCATTCGCTCGATGATACTGCGCGCGTGTTCTTCGGGGTTCGGCCGATTCCCGTGCAAGAGTGGCGTATCGACCGGGCCGGGGCAGAGGCAGTTGACGCGGACTCCCTGCGCGGCGTGATCGACCGCGATGGCGCGCGTGAGGCCGATGAGGGCGGTCTTCGAGGCGCAATAAGCGGCT
>CALAGB010000049.1 GCA_937891245.1 uncultured Thermomicrobiales bacterium
TCTGGCAGGAGGACGATGAATAGCACCCGCCTCTTCGTCCTCGTCCGTCCTCGTCCGTAACCGTAGGGGAGAAGCTTGCTCCTCCCCTACGGTTACGGACGAGGACGAAAAGGCGCGAGCTATTCGTTCTCTTTCCACGGCGTGGCACTGACGTCGTCGTGACGCAGGGTGCGTGGGGCGAGACGATCGATGCGCAGGATGAGGCCGCAGGCCGGGTCGGGACAGGCGACGCGCGAGTCGGTTTCCATCCAGTCAGCTGGATGGTTCTGGCGCTGCTTGGCCGGAAGCAACGGCAAGACCGAATTGAGGGTATAGAGGCAGAAATCGGCGCCGTCGGGCAGGGAGAGCTTACCGCCACGCAGGTGGAAGCGATCACCAACTGACATAGCGCAGGTGCAATGCCCGTTGATCTGTTCGACCACGACATCGAGATCATAGAGCGTAAATTCGTCGGATCGTCGCGTCATTGCTCGCGCTCCATTTCAACGATGCCGTAGCGCCGGCAGCACGCGCTCGCCAAGCAAGCGCACGCCGGTCTTTTCCGTGAGGCCGTGCGGGGTCCCGAATTCGACGCGATCGACACCGGCCGCGAAGAGATCCAATGCCTGGTCGGCCACGTCAGTCGGCGTACCGGCGAAGGCGATCAGACGTAAGAGATCGTTTGAGATGAGGCGCGCCGCAGCCTCGAAGTCATAACGCGCGGTGGCCGCCCGCAGAGCGGCCAGCAATTCAGGATCGATCCCCAGCCCCGGACCGAGTTCGGCCACGACCGGCAGGTAGAGTGCCACTTCGCGCCGGGCGCGTGCTCGCGCCGCCGCGCCATCTTCATCGACCACTGTCACCGCGCCGGCAACCAGCTTCACCGGCGCATCTCCGACCTGTGAGCGAAACCACGACCCGACCGCCGGGTTCGCCGTGCCGCCCAGCTTGATCTCATCGACCAGATCGAGGCCGGTGCGGATCATGCGCGGCCCCCAGCTGCCGAGCAGGAAGGGAATGTCAGGGCGAATCGCGTCCCAGCGGAGCGCATCGCCACCGGCCAGCGGGAAGATCTCACCCACCAACGGTTCAGTCGAGCGCAACAGCAGGTAACGCACGGCCAGCATCGCCTCGCGCAGCGCCAACACCGGCCGCTGCGGTTCCAGCCCAACGAAATCGAGCCAGGCGCCGCGGGCGAAGCCGAGATAGGCGCGCCCCTGCGACGCTTCGTCAATCAGCGCGATATTGGCCGCGATGTTGATCGGATGACAGGTGAACGGATTGACCGCCGCCGGGCCGATTCGCACCCGGTTCGTCGCCCGCGCGATCTCCAAGAGCGGCAGCCAGGCCGGCTGGTAGAGCATGTCATTAAAAACGCTCACACCATCGAAGCCACCTTCCTCGGCGGCAGCCGCCAGCGGCCCATACGCCGAGAGCGGCTTATCCGTCTGAAAGGCGATGCTGACACTCATTTCTTCGCCGCGGCCAGGATCTTGGCCGTGGTGTGCCAGAAACGAGCGGTGACCGGAACCTTGAGATGCTTTTCAATTTGGCCATAGGAGTTGCCGGGGCGGCCGTTTTGCAGGTGCCAGACGATGAAGAGCTCGGAATCGGTTCGATCGATCAACTCGTAGGCGCCGTCCGATGTCTGGTAGGGCACCGGCAGATCGATCGCGCTCGGTTCGGCCAGGAAGTTGACCGAGAGGCGGATATCGGGCGTCACCTCGACATCGCGGAACGGATCGCGCGCCAGCACCGCTTCCAGGTCGTCGGCGGTGCGCAAGCAGGTCGGCGCAGCGTAGCCAAGCGCGTCATGCAGATACGTTTCGATCGTTTCGCGCAGCTTGCTCCGGTCGGTTTCGTCACTCTCGAAGAAGACGTTGCCGCTCTGGATATAGGAACGCACGTTGGCAAAGCCAAGTTCGTCGAAATGACCGCGCAGCGCATCCATCTTAATATTATGTCCACCGACATTGATGCCGCGCAGTAACGCGATATAGACCGTCTCGCTCATCATTCCGCTCCGAATCGTGTTCGTCACTGCCCGTACGATGGAATTGAACCGTATTCGGGCAGACCGATGAAATAGTTACACCCGCTCTTCCGGCCGATCGCGGGTGCCGCGCAGGGTGACGGCGAGCAGACCGAGCGCCAGGAGACCGGCCGCGATGGCGAGCGAGCGCGCATCGAGCGGGTAGCGCGCGGGCCAGGCGAGCGAACGAGCCGGCGGCAGGATGAACGCAAGCGTGGCATAGGCAAGCGGTATGACCCAGGCGACGCCGGTGCCGATCAGCCAGGCGGCCAGCAGGCTAAGTCCGAGGTAACCGGCCAGATTGCGCACCAGCTCGCGTTCGATCCCGCCGTTGACGATGACCGAAGCGCCGAGGAGCATGAGCGCGGCGATGAGCGCAAGCGCCAGCAGATGCCCGAGACGGATCGGACCAACCGGACGGCTGGCGCCGCGCTCGATATCACCGAAGGGCGAACGCGCTCCGGCACTGATGACGACCGCCGGCAGGAGCGGCAGAACGGCCAACGCCAGCGTGCGCCAGATTTCGTCCGGCGGAAAATGCTGCATCCAGAACATGTCCACCACGCCGCAGAGCAGCAGCAATCCGAGCGCCCGATCAGCCAGACGTGAGCGCAGGTAGAGCGCCAGCAGTCTCATGGCAGATCCGCCAGCGTCAGTTTGCCGGCACGGAGATCGGCATAGTGCGCGGCAAGCCAATCATGCTGCATCTCCGGTGAGAGCTGGGCGAAGCGATCACTGGCGGCGCAACTCGCGGCCGTCGGCCAGCCGGGGATGTCGGGGATATCGCCGGGATTGGCTGCCACGTCCGCGCAGCTGGGCCGCGCCGTGATCCCGGCCCGGTCCAACAGCCAGCGGCGAACCGCAAGCTGCGCCTCGTTGTGCACGTATCCTTTCGACATCGAGGCATCATCTGCCACCAGCTGGTCGGCGTAGCGCGAGAGGTTGAGATACGCTCCGCTGTTACGCCCGCCGGAAAAGCCGACATCATCACGTTCGGCGCGCAGCGGCACACCCCGCAGACCGAGTAGCGGCTGCACAAGTTCATTCGCCTGCGTCACCGCTTTCGCCAGAACGGGCTTCCAGGCGGGGTTCGTGCAGACGGTTACCGGTGTGCCGGCGCAGACTGGTTCTGGTTGCACCGGCGCGGAGACGTGGATAACCTGTCCAAAGTTGTTCGTGACCACGTTCGTCGCCGGATTATAGTGGCGACTATTCCCCCACAGCATCACGACGCTACCGGCGGTCAGTCCGATCGCGAGCAGCAGGGCGCCGATGCGCCATACATCACGCCGGTAAATCAGGGCCAGCGCGGCCAGCGCCGTGGCCGTCAGCCCGACATAGAGCAGGAATTGCCAGTGGGGGAACGGCGAAAGGCTATCCGGCGTCAGTGCGTTCAGCCAGTTCGAGGTTTGCACCGTCTGCACACTGCCACCGCTGTTGAACGATGTGACGGATGAACTGTTCTCGAACCCCGCTTCGACCCCGAAGGCGACAATGGCCGCCAGCGGCGCGGTGAAGCGCGAGCGGAAGAGGCTCCCGGCTAGAAAGCCCCAGGCTCCGTAGGCAACCAGCGCCGCCAGCACGATCAGGATCGGCCAGAGCGACGGACGGCCCCAGGTCGCCAGCCGAGCCGTGCGACCAAGCATGTAGGCGGCGAAGATGACGTAGGCAAGGATCGCCCAGAGCGCCGTGGCGGACAACAAGACCACGCAGCGACGCGTTTCCGGCAGCGGTGTCGTTTGCAGCAGGTCGTCGACGCCGCGGTGCCGGTCGCGACCGGCCATCCAGGCGGCGAGCCCGGCCAGCGCCGGACCGGCAAAGAGGATGAGCGACTTCTGCAGCAGTTCGTTCGTATCGGACCAGAGAAACGGAGTCCAGACCCAAGTGCTATCGAGCAGATACCAGGCGACGGCAAGGATCGGCAGCACGAACCAGATGCCGGCGTTACGGCGGAACTCGATCCAGAGCAGGCGGCTGGCCGTCATGCGCGCGCTCCCGCCAGCACGCGGGTGTAGCCGCGTTCGAGTGGCGAATCACCGGCGCCGCCCTCGCCGAGCAGCGTCAGTTCGTCCGGCGTGCCGTTAAAGACGACGCGTCCCGCATCGAGCAGGGCAATCTCGGAGCAGGCGGCGGCCACATCCTCGATCAGATGGGTGCTGACAATGACGCTGCTCCGTTCTCCGATCTCGCGCAGCAACGCCCGAAAGTTGACGCGCTGCTCGGGGTCGAGCCCGGCGGTCGGTTCGTCGAGCAAGAGCAGTGCCGGGTCATTGACGATCGCCTGAGCGATGCCGACGCGCCGCAGCATACCGCCGGAGAGCGTCTTGAGCTTCGAGCGCGCCCGGTCGGCCAAGCCGACCCGTTCGATGGCGCGCACGACGGCCGGTCGCACATCAGCGGCTGGCATCTCCTTCAACAAGGCGAAATATTCGACGAACTCGAAGACGGTGAAGTTCGGGTAGTACCCGAGTTGCTGTGGCAAATAGCCGAGCTGTCGTCGGATCTCGCGTCGTTCGCCTGCCTGCGCCGGGTTCAGGCCGAGCAGGCGTACAGTACCGCGCTTCGGACCGACGATCGTCGCCAGCGTACGCAGCAACGTCGTTTTGCCCGCGCCATTCGGCCCAAGCAGCCCAAAGACACCCCGGCCGATCTCCAGGTCAATCCCGTCGAGCACGGTCTGTCGCCCGAACGACTGGACGAGCCCTTCGACACGCACGTTCTTCTGAGCGATTGCTACGACCATAAGAAGCCCCTGTTCCATCGATTGCCATTCGTCATAAAGAGCGTGAGCGCACCACAAAGGAGCGTGCCGAGCGCGTAGAGCGGCAACAGCGCATCGCTCTGAACCGCCGTCGCCAGATCACGCGTGCCGTAGGCGCTGCCGAGCACGATCAATCCCCAGACGGCCAGCGCCACGCCGACGCCGGTGGTGGCCGAGCGCGCGGACGTCGCGGCGGCCAGCCCGAGCGCGGCGATCATCGCCATCGGCAGGAGCCAGCCAAGCGTCAGGCCGGCGATGCCGGGTGCGAAGAGTGTCGCGAGCAGCCCGAGCAGTGCGTTTAGGCCAAAGACGGCGCAGACACGCGTGAGCAGGACCATGCGCGTCGAAACAGCCATCGTCTGGCCCAACTCAAAGGCGGGATCGATTCCCGGGCCGTAGGCATAGGCGACACCGACCCCGGCGAGCGCCGGCAGCAGCAGCGCGATCCACGGCTCGCCGGTCGTCTGCGTTGCGACGACACCGGCGACGAGGAGAGCCACGCTCGCCAGCAGCCAGGAGAGGACGAGCGACGGCGTCGTAACGAGCGCGCGGGCCAGCCCCGGCGAGCCGAGCAGGCGGCGCGCGCTCCGTTCGATCGCCCCGATCGGCTCGGGCCAGATCTCGGCCGCCACGTTCATCCAGACACGATCGAGATCGACATCGTGCGCCGTCAGCGGCAGAGCATCGCGGCCGGATTCGAGATTGTCGTGCTTCATTGCTCGTCTCCGCTCAGATAGGCCCGCAGGCGTCGTCGTAGCCGGTGCACCCGGCTCTTGACCGTTCCTTCGGGGATATCGAGGATCTGTGCGACATCGCGCACGGAACGCTCCTCGACGAACGCGAGGCGCACGAGTTCGCGCGACTTGCTACCGGTCGGTCCGAGACGGGCAAGCGCCTGCTGCAGATCGGCGCGCTGCACGGCGCTGGTCGCCGCGTCGTCCGCATGTTCGATCTCAAACACCGGATCGTGCCGATCATGCTTGCGCAGCCAGGTCACTGCTTGTCGCCGTGCAATACCCCAAATCCAGGCGCCAACCTCACCCTGTGACTGATAGCGCGCGGCTCCACGCCAGACGGCGACAAAGGTCTCCTGCAGCACATCCTCGACGGCATCGGCCGGTAGCCGCTGGCGCAATCGTGCCGCGACCCACGGCGCATGCCGCTCGAACAGATCTTTCAACGCGGTATGTTCCCCGGCGCACAGCGCCCGGATCAGCGCCTCGTCATCCATCTCACTCACTCTGTCGCGCGCATGGGCGGTTTGGTTCCCTCGGATGTTTGAGGAGATGATAGCGGCGGCAGCAAGCGAATGATCGGCGCTGCGAGGTATTCGCTCGCAGCTTGGTGAGCGTCGGTAACCAACCGAACGTCGCTAATGTCCCAATAATCTCGGCATACTCGGCATATACGAAATACGGGGTCGTTGGGCCCCAAATCGCAGGAGGTGGCGCCGTGGAGGCGGAGAATTTGGCAATCGTCCGTCGCGTGATCGATAAGGCCTGGAACAGAGGCAACCTGGGAATTCTGGACGAGCCGGTTGCCGCAAGCTACATCGGGCACGATCCCAACATCCTACACCCCAGTCGTGGGCCGGAGGGGTTCAAGGAGTCGGTCATGACGGCTCGTACGACGTTCGGGGATTTCCAGATCATGGTCGAGGACCTGGTGGCCGCGGAAGATCGCGTGGCGGGGCGGATCACCATGTGCGGCACGCACCGCGGTGCACTGGCCGGTCTGCCTCCCACCGGTAAACCCGTCGAGTTCTCAGGGATGTTCACCCGTCGACTGGAGGGGCGGACAGCTCGTGGAGGGCTGGGGGTCTACCAACCTGTTCGGCCCCCTCCGGCAGATCGGCACGATTCCAACGCCTGGATAGACCAGCAAGGAGCGCGTAGCCGCGCTCCCGTGAGCGAATAGAAGGTTGTTCCTAGCTCCCCGCCAATGCCGTCGCTGGCGTGAGTTTGACCTCGGCCGGTCTGGCGAAGCGCAGTAAACGCAGGCCATTGGTGACGACGAGGATCGTGCCGCCTTCGTGGGCGATGACGCCGACCGGGAGCGGCACGAGGCCGATAACGGCGCCGAGCGAGAAGAAGAGGATCACGCCGAGGGCGAAGGTCAGGTTCTGCATGATGATGCGGCGCGCCCGGCGGCTCAGCTCAACCGCGTAGGGGAGTTTCGTCAGGTCGTCGGACATCAGCACGACATCGGCCGTTTCCAGCGCGACGTCGGTGCCGGCCGCGCCCATGGCGATGCCGAGCGTGGCGGTGGCGAGCGCCGGTGCGTCATTGACACCGTCGCCGACCATCGCGACCTTGACGCCTGCCTGCTGCATCTCGCGAATCGCGTCGAGCTTCTCCTCCGGGAGCAGCCCAGCGCGCCATTCGTCGATGCCAACCTGCCGGGCAATGGCACGCGCGGCGCGTTCGTTGTCGCCGGTGAGCAGGATCGTCTTCTCGATGCCGAGCCGGTGCAGATCGGCGATGACCGATGGTGCGACCGGCCGGATGACGTCGGCCACGCCGATGACGCCGAGCGGCTGATCGTCCGCGAAGATATACATCGTCGTCTTGCCCGCTTCGCGCAAGACATCAGCCTGCTCGCGTAGAGCCGGCGGCAGGGCGATTCCATCAACCTCGAAGAGGGCGTCGTTCCCGATGCGGATCATGCGACCACGCACCTGCGCCCGCACGCCACGACCGGGCATCGACTGCAAGTCGGAAATTTCACCTTCGTCGACCAGGGTGCCAAAGCCGCTCGCTTCGGCGTGCTGCACCACGGCCGTGCCGAGCGGATGCTCCGAGAGCCGTTCGACGGCGGCCGCCACCGACATCAGTTCCGACTCGTCGACGCCTTGCCACGGAACGACATCGGTCACCCGGGGTCGACCGAGCGTCAGCGTGCCGGTTTTGTCGAAGGCGACCGCGGTGATCGTCCCGGCGTTTTCCAGGTACACCGCGCCCTTGAAGAGGATTCCTTGGCGGGCACCGTTGGCCAGTGCCGACAGGATCGAGGCGGGCGTCGAGATGACGAGCGCGCAGGGCGAGGCAACGACCAGCAGCGTCATCGCACGATAGAACCAGGTATGGAATTCGTCCGTGCCGAAGAGAAGCATGGGCAGGAGGAAGGTCAGCGCCGAAATGCCGATGACCCCGATGGCATACGTGCCCTCGAAGCGGTCGGTGAAACGCTGAGTCTCCGATTTCTGACCGCGTGCCTCTTCAACGATACGAATGATTTTGGCCAGTGTACTTTCGTGGGCCACGCGCTCGACGCTCAACCGGAGCAGCCCATGGCCATTGATCGTTCCGGCGAAGACGTTGTCGCCTGGCAGCTTGCCAACCGGAATCGACTCGCCGGTGATCGGCGCCTGATCGACCGACGATTCGCCGCTGATTACCCGCGCATCGGCCGGGATACGCTCGCTCGGACGCACGACGACGACATCGCCAACAACCAACTCTTCGACCGGTATACGCCGCTCAACACCGTCGCGCACGACGAGCGCATCTTCCGGGCTGAGCTCCATCAGTGAGCGGATCGCCCGATGCGTGCGACCGAGCGCGAAATGCTCGAGTGAGTTGCCGAGTGAGAAGAGAAAGAGCAGGATCCCGCCTTCCACCCAACCGCCGATGGTGGCCGCGCCGATCGCCGCGAGCACCATCAACAGATCGACCTCGATATGCCCATGCAACGTCGCCTCGATGGCAGTTCGGGTAGCGAAGGTGCCGCCGGCCAGATAGGTCAGAACGTAGAAGAACAACTGAACGTTGTGCGAGATCAGGCCGAGCGAGCCGAGGCCCCAGCCGAGCGCCAGAAAGACGGCGGTTAGGGCCGCCATGACCATGAGCTGGTTTTCCTGCCACCAGCCTTCTTCGTCATCGGCGTCGCGCTTCGGTTCCGGTGCAACCGGCACGCCGGCATTGTCGATTTCTTTTGAGATCTGCTGAAGCCGGTCGGGGGTACCGGCATATTCCAGGCTCAGGCTCTGGCTCGGTGGATTGGCGCTCGCCCAAATAATATCGTCATGCCCGTGCAGCCGCCGCTCGATCACCGCCGCGCAGGAGCGGCAGGAAACGCCATTCATACGCAACTCACAGCGATTGAAGCGCTCACCGAATTGCACACCAGTGCGCTCGGCGAGGCGATCGACCGTCGCCAGCGAGACAAGCCGTGGATCGTATTTCAGCTTGATCGCATGATGCTCGTCATCAAACTCAACGGCTGCAATCCCTTTATGGCTGGTCAGCGTTTTAAGCAGGAGATCGGCACAACGGCCCTCATCGCTCTCGTCAAGCGTGACCGGAATGGTTTGTTCGCGCATAGCCCCTCACCGGCGAATCCCGACTCAACTGGTTGAGAATGAGTCCTATTATTGACTTAAGTTACTCGAGTGGGGCGGCGCTGTCAATGAAAAAATCGTGACATTGCTACGCGAAACCGTTCCAATTTCGTCTCATCTAGAGGGCCAACCCTGGCATGCCGCGATCAACCAGCAGGCGGCCGTTGCGGAAGATGCCGAGGAGGTTGGCGCGATCTTGCAGGATGGTGATGTCGGCCAGCGGATCGCCATCGACCACCAGCAGGTCGGCCGTCTTGCCGCAGGCGATTGTCCCGGTCTGGTCGTCGATGAGGAGCGCTTCGGCCGCGGCGGAAGTCGCGGCGACGATCGTCTCCATGGCCGTCATGTCGATGCGCTGCTGCATCAGTTCCAGCTCGCGCGCATGACCGCCGAAGGCCATCGTGTTACAGGAGTCAGTGCCCATGAAGATGCGCACCCCCGCCTGATATGCCTTCCGCATCGACGCTTGCCGCACACCATCGGTCTCGCGAGATTTGGCCAGAGATTCGGCCGGCACACCCCGCTCGACACCGCGCGTGAGGATGAAGTCGCCGATCGACAGCGTCGGACAGAGCCAGGTGCGTTGCTTCACCATCATCTCGATCAGTTCGTCATCGAGGTGCGTCCCATGCTCCAGCGTATCGACTCCGGCGATTAACGCCTGCTCGATACCGGCCCGCGAATGGGCGTGCGCGGCCACCGGTTTACCGAGTGCGTGCGCTTCATCAACGATCACCTGCGTCTCTTCCGTGGTGTAGTTGCGCCACTCCGCTTTGTCACCGAGCGAGAGAACCCCACCACTGGTGCAGATTTTGATTAGGTCGGCGCCGTCCCGCGCATACTGACGGATCAGCTTGCGACAGGCATCGACTCCGTCAACCGGCGGCCACATCCGCTGCTCGATGGCCGGCGGCACGAACATATCGCCATGGCCGGCCGTCATGCCGACGAAGCCGGACGCGATAACCCGTGCGCCGGGCAAGATACCGGCGTCCATCACATGCTTCACCGAGATTTCCAGGCGACCACCGGCCATATCACGCACCGTCGTGACGCCCGCTTCGAGCGCCGTGATGGCGTTGGCGGCGGCGTGCAGCGCCTGCTCCTCCATGAAGGTCAGCACGTTCCAGAGATGGACATCCTGATGTCCGGTGCCGGCGTACGAACGGAGATGCACGTGGCCGTCGATCAGCCCGGGCATCAGCGTCTTGCCGGGCAGCTCGTAAACCGGCAGATCGCTCGGAAGGTCGACGTCATCCGAACGACCGATACTGGCAATCTTCCCGTCCTGAATCAGCAGTGTCGCGCCGGTAAGCGGCGGTCCACCCTGACCGTTGATCATGGTCACGCCGCGCATGGCGTAGGTGGTGGGATGTGTATCGTCAGTCATCGTTTCCTCCTCAGGAGACTGGTATGGATTCAGGGGGTAAACAGCTTCCAGTGCCCCAAAGACCAATGCGGCCGGAGCAGGCGACGGCTGAAGGCCGCCGGCCGAAGCGGGTCTACAGACGGTTGAGCAGTTCGTCCTGCTCCTCAAGCTCACGGAGCGTTGTGGCAAATGCGGTGATGATCTCCTCCCAGATGGCGCGTCCGCCTTCGGCGGTGGCCGGTCGCGGGTCACCGAGCGCACCGGTGCTGCTCATCTCATGAAAGAGGAACGCTTCACCACCGGTGCGATAGCGTTCGCTGAGCATCGTCAGCTCAGGCGCTTCCATCCGTTCCGTTTTCACCAGTTCCGAGCGCTCGGCCAGGCAGAGCGCGGTTTCCATCACCGCGGCATGACCGCCATCGCTGACGGGGAAATATTTCTCCTGCAGTTCGTGCCAGTGCTCATCGACCGAGAGGATACGCAGGACGACATCTCGTCCTGCGCGGCTGGCTTCGGCTTTTACATCCCAGACGACGCCCGGCACGACCCAGTGTCCACCGCAGCCACGCACGACGGCGAGCCGCCGCACGCCCAGCTGGATCACGCTCAGTAAGAGATGCTTCAGCAGCGGCACGTACACCTCGTTCGGCAGGCTGACCGTGCCGGGAAGGCCGTAATGCTCGGAGGCCGGTCCGTAGGGGAGCGGCGGCAACACCAGTACGCGCGTGTCATACAGCCGTGCCGCCTTTTCCGCACCCTCGTACGTCAGGCGCTCGACCTGATATGTATCGGTATCGACCGGCAGATGCCCCGCGTGCTGCTCGGTGCAGCCGAGCGGCACGATGACCAACGGATTCCGTTCTACGGCCGCGGCCAGCTCCTCTGCCGTTAATTCGCCCCAGCGTACCGACGTCATGGTGTCCTCCTTCCGGGCATCCTCACCAGACCCGCAGTGCCAGCTTCTGTTCGTCACCCTCTTCTTCGCGGACGAACTCGAAGGCATCGGTGGCGGCGGCGCGGCCAAAGATGTCGAGCAGCCGGTTGAGTTCGACCTGGCTGATGCCGAGACCGCTGAGCAGATCGTTTGGGCTAAGCGCAACTTCGAAGCGATCTTCCAGCGCTTGTATCAGTGCGTCGCCGGGTAGGTTCGTCGTCACAATCTCGGCGCCTTCCGGATTGACGGCGCGCGACTCGATGCGGCCACCGACCGCTTCGACGTTGAGCAGCAGTCCCAGCATCGCCGCTTCCACGCTGCCGAAGCCGGCTCCCATCGCCATACCCGGAATCCGCTCGCTCAGGTAATTGACGAGTCCATCGACTGAGCCTTCGCGCTCACGCGTATAGGCGAGCGCCGCGCCGGTCAACGATAGGCAGAGCAGCCGGCACCAGGTAAGGAGTTCGTCGGGGGTATACGGCCGTTGTTGGAGCATCTTCGTTCCTCTCTTCGTCGGCGGGTTGAACAGTGACCGCTCGTCACGACTTCATGGCCAACCGATTCGTCCTCGACGCGAATGTGGATAACTTAAGGCCCACTGTGGATAACTCGCGTCAGATGTGCATAGGGCTGTGTACAGTTTTGGCGCTCGTCTGGATAACCCGTGTACGTACGTGGGTGATTTGGGGAGAGCCAGTGATGTGACAATTAAGGCACGATCGTTTCTCCCACATCGCCCATATACTGTGGAAAACCGGCCTCGACTTATCAACAGCCTCTTTCCGCGTCACAACAGGGAAACTCGGCATTATCCCCACTATCCACAGCCCCTAATACGACATACGGTTAAACATTAAATATGAATAACTCTCGGTGAATAACGAGCCGGTGGACGACGCCGGCCGATCAATAGAAAATCGTCCGAGTCCGGTGATAGGGGCGCGTCGCGGCCGGCAGCGTCTGGCCAAACTGCCAGAGCGTCCAGTCAAGCTGGTAGGCCGGCACGTTGATGTCGC
>CALAGB010000050.1 GCA_937891245.1 uncultured Thermomicrobiales bacterium
ACAGAGCGCCGTGCTCGGTGATGAACGGATTCGACTGGTCAGCGACACGAACGGTGCGTCGCGCCGGCGGTGCGGTAACGGTAGCGGCCATCGTCCCCTCCATCGAGCACTGGTCAGAACGAGGGGCGGGCAGAAAAAAGCCCATCCCCGATCGCGGGGACGGGTCTCGCCCGTGGTACCACCCCGATTCGCCCGGCTCTCGCGAGCCGAACCTTGGCGGGTGCCGACGCACCCTGACCGTGATAACGGTGGTCAACCCGGCGCTGCCTACTGCGGGAGTTCCCGGTTCAACACGCGGCTCGGAAGTCATCTTCCACGAGTGCCCGTGCGCCGCCTCACACCATCGCGGCTCGCTTGGGCCGTGGCGTCTCGTGTACTCTCCTCGTCAACGCCATTTTGGAGGAACAAAAAAATCCTCCAACGAGAGGTGGAGAATCAACATCAACACTGCGCTCATCTTGCGGATAAATCCGCCGGAATTGGCACCTGGCGCGTAAACGCTGGTTGCCGGGCTTCTAAGGGCCGTATCCCTCCACCTCTCTGGATGAGCGCAGGCTCTATTCGATTGTGAGCCATATCGTACACGGGCGCAGGCATGGTGTCAACACCCGCGCTCCCCGGCGGATCGATGCGGAATCTTGGCGGGAGCGAGCGAATGATGGAAGATAGCGGCGCGGTTGGCCGCGCCGGAATGGGGGAACCGCGCCTTAACCGAACCGGAGACTGACGAAAGGATGAGAAAGTGGCCGACCAAGACATTCTGCGGAGATCTCGCGCGCAATATGCGGCGGCGGGCAATGCCTACGTCTTGAGCGATACGCATCGATTCGGCAAGGATCTCGGTCGGCTGGTCGAAGTCGCGGCGCCCACGGCCGACATGCGAGTGCTTGATATCGCGACCGGCGGCGGCCACACCGCGATTGCGCTGGCGCCCTACGTGCGCGATGTCATCATGCTCGATCTCACGCCAGAAATGCTCGTGCATGCACGGACGTTTGCGCACGAAAGCAACGTCGATTTGTTCGGCGTGATCGCGGGTGCGGCCGAGGCGTTGCCGTTCGGTGCGGAATCGTTCGATCTGGTGAGTTGCCGTATCGCTCCGCATCACTTCGCCAACGTGCGCGCCTTCGTCAGCGAGGCGGCGCGCGTGCTCGCGCCCGGCGGGCGTTTCGTGTTGATCGACAGCGTGACGCCGGACGGTGAAAAGTACGACGCGTTCATCAACCATGTCGAGCGATGGCGCGATCCGAGTCATGTCAAGACATATTCGCTGGCCGAGTGGACGAGCTATCTCGACGACGCCGGTCTGCATCTTGAACTGTCCGAGATGATCGAGAAGACGCACGAGTTTGAGTCGTGGACCACGCGCTCGCGCATGCCGGACGATGAAGTGGCCAAGCTCTCGGACTGGATTCTCGCGTCCGATGATGATTGCAAGCGCTTTTTCGCGGTTGAGGAGAAGGATGGACGAGTCGTTTCCTTCAAGGACCTCAAGATTCTATTGCGCGCAAGTAAGCCGGCGGCCTAACGACCGTCGTGCGGCATCTGATCTCGCGTCGTCACAGCGCGTTCACCGTCCTCATGAGTCGCGGCGAAGAATCTCCTGCTGTTTTCCCGAAACACCGTGTCTGGGAGACGGGAAAGCGTTCTGTTACTGCGAATCTGGCTGATGGCGTGCGGCCGCGTAGCGTTCGGCGTGGGCGATGCGCTCGGCGATCGGCGGGTGGCTGTAGAGTGCGTATTTCACGAACGTCGATGGGTTCGGGTCCGACAGGTTGAGGTCACCGAGCCGGCGCATGGCCGATGCAAAGGCCGGCACGTCGTCAGTCAATTCCAGCGCGTACTGGTCAGCACGACGTTCGATGACGCGTGAATAGCCGTTCTGTAACGGCGCGAAGACCAGGCCGATCAACGAAAGCAGCCAGCTCAGTAATGGCAGTACCGTGACGTCCGACATCCGTGCGATGCCGATACGCGAGCCGAAACGGCTGATGACCCGTCCGGCGATTCGATCGACCGCGAACGACAGCGCGGCCGTAAAGACCGTCCCAAGCGCGACGAAGCGCCAGAGATCGCGATGCGCCTGGTGCGCGATCTCGTGGGCCACGATCACCTCGATCTCATCGTCGGTGAATTGCTCGAGGAGCGTGTCGGCCAGGACGATTCTCCGTGTGCGACCCATGCCCGCAAAAAAGGCGTTCGCCTTCTTCGTCTGCTTGCTCATATCCATCTGCATGACATTCGCGACGTTAATGCCAGAGTTCGCGGCTAACGTCTTAAGCCGTTCTGCGAGTTGTTTATTCTTCAGCGGTTCGCAGCGATTGAAGAGCGGAGCGATGAGCACCGGAGCGAGTTGCGAGAGGAGCACGGTGAAAGGCAGCGCCAGCGCCGTGGTGATCATCCACCAGCGCTTCGGCCAGCGCTCGATAATCTCCAACATGACATTGGCGATCAGCGTGGCGAAGGGAATGGCCAGCAAAAGGCCCTTACTTTGTTCGACGAGCCAACCGCGTTTGGTTTGATTGCTCAACTGATAACGGTGTTCCAGGATATAGCCGCTATAGAAGCTGAGTGGCAGGCTGGCAAGCACGTCAGCGATCGTGATGACGACGGTGAAGAGACTGCGCTGCAGAACACGGTTTGGCGTCAGCCGTTCGGCGCGGCGGCTGAGTTGCAGCGGAATCCGGCTCACAACCATCACCGCTCCACCAACAGCCGAGAGGATCATGCCGGCCAACATCAATTGTTGCTTGGCGCGATTGTACGCTTTGGCGCGTTCGGGGTTCGCACCATTGCCGCTCGGTGGCTCGGCAACGACGGTGCGGGACACGTTTGACATCGCTCGGATCAGTCGCCAGATCGTCATACTGCTTCCTCTCGGATGCATCGCTTGCTACTCCCATCCCGCTGAACTGACCGTATCATAAGCGGACGATCTGATGTCTACCGGCGAAGGATGAGGGGGAGGTAATGAGTGACGGAACTGCGCGTCCACGCGCGCGTGACGCTGGTGTGATTCTTGGCACGATGGAACCCGGTCCGCTCAATGCGATCACCGACGTACCGGATGTGCGCGTCGGCCATGTCACCTTGATTGAAGGTTCCGGCCCGTTGGAGCGTGGTCGTGGGCCGATCCGGACCGGCGTGACGGCGATTCTGCCACACGGGGGTAATCTCTTTCGCGAGAAGGTTCCGGCCGGATTATTCGTGCTCAACGGCTTCGGCAAGTGCTTCGGGCAGGAGCAAATCGAAGAGTTCGGCGCGATCGAAAGCCCAATCATGATGACCGGCACGATGAACGTCGGTATCGTTGCCGATGGCGTCGCCGAGTACATGATGCGCCACAATCCGGATATCGCCGTCACGACGTCGACCGCCAACGCGCTGGTCACTGAATGCTCGGACGCATATCTGAACGACATGCAGGGGCGGCATGTGCGCCAGCAGCACGTGCGCGAAGCAATCGAACGTGCCGCCGGCGGTCCGGTCGAAGAGGGCACCATCGGCGCAGGTACCGGCATGTCGCTCTACGGCTTCAAGGGCGGCATCGGCACCGCGTCGCGGCGGTTGCCGGACGAACTCGGCGGCTTTACCGTCGGCGCGATGGTGCTCGGGAACTTCGGGCGACGCGACCAGTTGATGATTGCCGGGGTACCGGTCGGCCGCGCGCTGGTGGATTGGCGACCGCCGGAGACGATGCGTGATACCGGTTCGTGCATCGTCCTGCTGGCAACCGATGCCCCCATGCTCGATCGCACGTTGCGGCGGCTGGCCCGACGCGCCGCACTCGGTCTGGCCCGCACCGGTTCGCTCGCCGGCAACACGAGCGGTGATTTCATCGTCGCGTTTTCCAACGCGGTGCGTCTCCCGCATGATTCCGAGGAGCTGATGGTGACGCTTCAGCATGTCACCGAAGGCGGGCATTTGATCGACGCGCTCATTCAGGCGAGCGTCGAAGCGACCGAAGAAGCGGTGATCAACACGCTCTTTCGAGCGACAACGCTCGATGGCTGGGATGATCACGTGCGCTACGCACTGCCGCTCGATCTGACGCTCGACCTGCTCCGTAAAGCAGGCGCGCTCCACGAGACGCCGTAAGGGCAAGATCGAGAGCAGTTCGTTCGCCCGATTCTTTGCGGTTAGCGATATTCCCGGGTTGCCGTCGTCAGCTTGGCGAGATCGTCGATTTGCGCGTAGATCCAGGCGCGGATGTTCTGGGTGCGTACCAGCTCGCGAAGTTCGGATGACCAGGCGGCGCGCTTGTCGGGATTCATCGTCAGCGCGGTGTGGATCGCCTCCGCGGTGCTTTCGATGTCGGTCGAAGAGACCGTTAGCGAGTGCGGACCGAGCTGTTGATAGGCGCCGGCCGCTTCCGACAGAATGATGACGCCGTCCTGTTGGTTAAGCAGCGCGCCTTCTTTGGCGACCAGATTCATGCCATCGAAGATCGCATTGACGAGCAGCACGTCGTAGCGTTTGAGTGCGGCAAGCGCGCGCGGATAGTCGTCGCCGATGAATAGGCTGATCGGTTGCCAGGCAACGCCGTCCTGTTCGGCGGCGTTCGCGTACTTGGTGTTGATGCGCCCGACGACCGTGTTAATGTCATCCAGATAGTCGACATATTCGAGCACTTCGAGACGCGAGGGGACGAGGAAGGCGAGAAAATTGACGCGGCCGATGAACTCGGGGAACTTTTCGAGGAAGCGATCGTACGCGAGGAAGCCACGCACGATGTTCTTGCTCGGCTCGGCTCGATCGACCCGAACGATGGTGAATTCGTTGACAAACGCGTTGAGATGCTCCTCGTGGCGGAGGGCATCTTCGCTGGCGGCCACTGCTTCGACCGCGTCGCAGTCGATCGAGATGGGATAGACGGCGACCTTCGTCGTGCGGCCGCGATAGTGGATTTCGCGATGACGATAGTCCAGATCGACGCCGTCAAGATTGAAGTCGCAGGTATTCATGAAGCTGCGCGCGTGTGATGACGTCTGGAAGCCGACGATGTCGTTGGCGAGCATGCTGTCGCAGATGGCGCTCCGCATCTCACGCGGCAACAACTGCCAGTAGTCAGGATCGGGCCAGGGAATATGGATGAAATGCTGCAGGGTCACGTCGGGCATCATTTCGCGGATGATGCCAGGCGTCAAGTAAAGGTGATAATCCTGCAGCATGACCAGCGGCTTTCGTTTGCTGGCGCGCGCGGCTGCCACGATCTCTTCGGCGAATTGGCGATTGACGGTGACGTAGCCATCGCGCCAGGCGCGCCAGGTTTCTTTATCGATGTCGGGTGAACGAGGCGTGTCCCAGAGGTAATGCTGGAGGAACCAGAGGAGCGGGTTGGAGATTCGGTTGTAGTACCCGTCATAGGCATCTTCATCCGCGAGCACAAAACGCAACCTGATGTCTGAATCAGGGGGCGAGATAATCACCTCTCCCGCTTCATCCGCCTCGCGAGCGCGAGCACGATCGCCATCGGTCATCGCGCTGGCGACCCAAATGAGATCGTTGTAGCGGCTAACCGCGCTGACGGCGGTGACGACTCCTCCGCTCCCGCGCTTCGTCGAATAGCTGCCGTCCTCTTCGATATGAAACTCAAGCGGTCCACGATTGGAAGCGATGATGAGGGTGGTCTTTTCGAGAAGCTCGCGTGCGGAGCCCGGCAAACCATTGCCGCCAATTTCATCGCCGGAATTGACATGCTGGGTATCGTGGACCACGTTTGCCTCCCTCAGGCGCGGGTTATTCGTCGCGAAGACCGATCTCGATCGTACGGACTGGTAGTCCGAGCTACCCGTCGACTGGCACACGATCGGCAATGATCGGTACGCATCAGTGATGGTGCTGGCAATATCAAGAACACAGACGAACACAAGATCCGTGCGGAACTTGGACGATGCCGGAGCTGCGGCGTAGCCTCGACACACTCATCGCACCGGGTAGACCGGCCGATCTTCCAGCGATCGTAGCGCGCTGGCGCGTGCGTCGACGACGTACGACTCTCCTAGTATGCCATGCCAAAGCGCCGGGCTCGCTTCACTTCTCCGTGTCACGATCGATGGTACCTTGTCACGCGGTAAAACTGACGCGTCATTGCCGGCACCCGGAGCCGATAGGCCGCCTCCGAAGCCACGAAGATGCATGGTTTGTGCCGCGATTGCGAAATACGGTATGATGTGGTAGTCAATATTTCCGTACTGGTCTAGAACTGATCTTTCTGGTTGCTTTCCAACCAGAGTGCGGGCACACGGAGATGGCGAAGGGGATGACCAGACGGTGAATCGATCCGAAGAACGGATCTGTCCGGGCTGCGGCAGCAGTCGCACGACGTTCGTACAGCGCGGCCTCGCCGGTCTGACCGACGAATCCGATCAATACTACCGTTGCCTCGACTGTGAGCGGGTCACCTACGAAATTCTGTCGCGGACGGAGCGCGAAGTCCGCGCGGGACGCCTTGAGCCGGGCCGAACGGTCCGCGAACGTGGCAGCGCCTATGTTGTGCGCCGTGTCCTCAAGGTCGGCCTCAACGAATATCTCGTCTACCTCGCCCCAGACCTCGACGATCAATCACTGACATTCGCGAAACGCTAGGGCGTCGCGGAAGCGGCCTTCATCCCCGGCCGGTCCCTCCCACGAACTCCCTCCCCATGGGCGGGAGAACCATCTCCCGTCGCGAACGGGAGAGGGGGGAAGACGCGCGGCGAACGTCGCTTGGGCGCCATGAATGTCGCCCTCGTCGCCCACCACACACGTCGCAGGATTATTCACCCGCTCGCCTCAAGACACCCCTCTCCCGCGCGGCGCGGGAGAGGGGCCGGGGGTGAGGGCCGCCCGCTTCCGCTACCCTGTTTCTACGAAACCTCGGCGCCTTTCAGAGCGTCCGGCAACGGCTTCGCGAGGCGGGTCGGTTTGATGAGTCGTTCCACCTGCTCAGCGGTGTTGATGACATTGAGGCGATGGAAGATAAGGCCGAAGCGTTCTTCGAGTTCGGCACTGATCTGGCCGCGCGTTTCCTCCGGCAGATCCCACATCTGCTGCTTGAACGGGCCGAAACCGCGCTTGCGGGTCGTGTAATAGAACTGAGCGTCGGTCATGCTCGGCTTGCGCTCGTCGGCGTGATGTTCGCCCAAATACGCGTAAATTTCGTCGCGCAGGTCGGATGGAAACGACTCGCTATCGTAGATGATGTTCTGGAAGCCGGTCGCGAGATGGACCTCGCAGGCATTCGCTTCGGCGAAGCGATCGAAGGCTTGCTCCGGCAGCGTCGAGGCGCCGTGCTGTACCGCACCGCCGAGGTGATAGCGCTCGCGTGAGGCGCGAGACAATTCACCGAGCGTGTCGAAATCGACCTTGACATCGGCGATCGAGCCATCCGGCAGGACAACACCGCCATGACTGGTGCCGGTCTGGACGCTGATCTTGCTGATGCCGGGGCCGGTAAGACCCGCCATCACCTCGTTGTAGCCGGTCATGAAGGCTTCGAGGTCATCGACCGTGCTGTTCTTGCCGCCAACTTCGCCAATTTCGCCACCGACCGACACGGTGACGCCAACCGGCTCTTGCTGCCGGATATAGGCCGTCAGTTCGGCGCAGCGTTCGAAATTTAGCCGCTGCTGCTCGGGCACGGTCGGTTGCGTCAGATCGACGATCGTCGAACTGTCGATGTCGATGTTATAGAAGCCGGCGGCGATCGCCTCATCGATCAGGTCTTTGACACCTTGAACTTCAGCTTCCGCATCCGCTGCGTACTTCTTGGCATTGATTTGGAAATGATCGCCCTGAATGAACACCGGGCCGCGATAGCCCTGCTTGAGCGCCGCGCCGAGAACGACGGTCGCGTATTCGTCCGGGCGCTGATCGGTGTAGCCCATCTCGGAGCGGGCGATTTCGAAGATAAGTTGTTTGACGTTGTTGGTGTGCGCCGCGCGGAAGATTGCCTGTGCCGTGTCATAGACGATGCCGCGAACATTGATCGCTGGAGTTGTCTGGTTGCGCCACTCATCGCGACCTCCGGCAATGTAGAAGTCATGAATTGAGGCGGGCAAGGCGCCGAGTTCCTGTGCGGCCTGCCAGATGATCCAGCGGCTGGCGCTCTTGACGTCGCTTTCTCCAAATACCGCGCTGTAGACGAGTTGATCGATGACGTTGGCACGAAACGCCGATTCGTCGCTAATCGTGATCGAGCCGTTCCGTAGCTCCGCCACGGGGGCGAGCGATGCGAGTAGTTCGCGGACTGTCGCGTAGCTATTCACCGGTAGTCCTCCCTCGTCAGTGAACGGAGCGATCTGCATACAAAGAGCCCCGCGTCTATTTCCTCAATCTTAGCGTGATTCACGCTGGAATGGGGAAACCGCGGGGCTGATCAATCTATATTTAGGACTCGAAGCGCTGTCCTACTGGACGGTCATCGTGCCCTTCATACCGGCCGCCTCGTGACCTGGCTGGTTGCAATAGAAGACGACATCACCGGCTGAACTCGGCGCTGTGAACGAAACGGTCTCGGTCTTGCCCGGCTGGACGTCTTGCTTGACGTTCAAGCTGTCGATCGAGAAGTCGTGCAGAACGGAACCCTTGTTCTCGAGCTTGACGGTGACTTTCTCGCCGGCCTTCACGGTGAAGGTGTTCGGCGTGAACTTCATCTCAGTCATATCAATTGTGACGGAGTTGCCACCGCCACTGCCGCTGCCGCTGGAACTCGTGCTGTCCTTGCTGCTACCGCCGCAAGCCGCCAATAAACCAATAACACAGAGGCTTGCGATCATGAGAACCGCGAAACGTTTGAGCATTCTTCCTCCTACAGACCAGTCCCGCTCGATGACTAGTCATCATCAATGTACCGGGTAACTCGCCCGGTCCAAGCTCGGATGTGTCATGTCTGACAACCCGCACACCCAACGCAGTATAGCGCATAACTGTATGACTGACGAGTGATATGCCCCGAGTGTCGGAATTGTCCTGACACCCGGATCAGCCGCTCCTTACAGATGCCGCGCGAACCATTCAACCATGTGTTCGAGCCGCTCCACGCGATGATCGGGGCGACCCGAACGAGACAAACCGTGGCTTTCGTTCGGAAAGCGAACGAATACCGTCTCTTTCCCATGCAATTTGAGCGCCACGAAAAACTGCTCGCCCTGTTCGATCGGACAGCGGTAGTCATTCTCGCTGTGCATGATGAGCACCGGGGTGTTCACATTCTGAATGTAGGTAAGCGGTGAACGCTCCAGATAGAACTCGGTGCGTTCGTAGCTCGAGCCGCCGAACTCCCAGCTGGCATACGACCAGACCATGTCGCTGGTACCAGTCAGGTTGTGCCGGTTACAGGTGCTGCGCATCGTGACGGCCGCCTTGAAGCGATCGGTCTGGGTAATCATCCAATTGGTCATATAGCCGCCGTACGAACCGCCGGTGACGCCGAGCCGGCTGGAATCGACGTATGGACGTTCGCAGGCCTGATCGACGACCTCCATCAGATCGCGATAGTCGACGCCGCCCCAATCACCGGCCGCGGCATTGACGAACTCCTGACCCGAGCCGGTGCTGCCCCGTGGGTTGCAATAGAGTATGAGGTACCCCTGCGCAGCCAGCACCTGGAACTCGTGATAGAACGTATGGCCGTACATGCCATGTGGCCCGCCGTGGATCTGAAGGATGAGCGGGTAGCGCGACGTCTCGTTGAAGCCGGGCGGCTTTAAGAGCCAGGTATCGAGTTCGGTTCCGTCGCTTGTCGTCGTCACGAATGTGTCCGGATCACTGATTGCAACCTCAGCCAGCAGGTCGGCGTTGGCGTGGCTGATCTGGCGGAGACCGGAACCGTCCGGCGCACTGGCGAATACCTCGAACGGGTGCGCCGAGTCGGAGATGAGTACGGCGAGCGCTCCATCGACAGAAGCGCTGAAGTTGAGCAGTTCGCGCGGCCCGTCAATGAGCCGCTGGAATTCGCCGTCGAGCGAAAATCGACCGAGTGGTGTGCACCCATGATCGCCAAAGGTGGCGAGGATTGATGTACCGTCGTTCGTCCACACCGGGAGCTGGGCCGGCGCGACATAATGCGAGTCACTGATGGATGTGCCGCCGATTTCGCGATCAAGCGCGGCCGAAATCGCGGTAGCCTCGCCGCCCGCAAGCGATTGCACCCATAGGTTCGTGATCGTGTTCGGACCGTACTGCTCCGAGATCGGTGCGCCGGTGTACGCGATGCTCGCGCCATCCGGCGAGAAGACGGGCGTCGCGTACTGTCCATCGCTATGGGTGACGAGAACGGCTTCGCGACTATTGATGTCGGCAATCCAGATATCGCTGAACCGGTTGAATTCCCGATTCTCCGTGCGGTTGGAGACGAAGGCGACGTGGGAGCCGTCGGGCGACCAGGACGGACCTGCGTCGTCCCATTCGCCGTCGGTCACCTGGCTCGTTGCTCCGTCCTCAGCCGAAACGACGAAAATGTGGCGGTGCAGATCACCGAGGAACCCTTCGCCGTCGAACTTGTATTTGAGGCTCGAGATGACCTTGACGTCGCTCTTTTCCGACTCGCGTTTGCGATCGTCATCCGTTTGCTCGGCCAGCAAAATCATTCCCTCGGGGCCGATCTTGCTGGTGACCGCGAGTTTCGAACCGTCCGGCGACCAGACGGGGTCGGCGACGCCGTTTTTCAGGTCGCTCAGCTTGCGCGGCTCGCCGCCGTCGGACGGCATGACATACAGCTGCGTGGTGCCGGAGCGATCGGAGAGGAAGGCGAGTTCGCGGCCGTCGGGTGACCAGCGCGGCGCGCTGTCTTTGAATGAACCGTTGGTGAAGCGGCGCTCGTACGAGCCGTCGGTTGCCGCGATCCAGATCGCTGAACGATATGTCTTGCCGGGAATATCCGCCTGCGTGACGACGTAGGCGACGCGCGAACCGTCGGGCGAGATACGCGGGTCGCCCACGTACTTGATCTTGCCAAGGTCACCAATTTCCATCGCGCGTGTCATTCACTGCTCCTTTGATCGCCGTGCGTTGTGGCGCTCACGAGCGCGGCGCTTCCGCGAAGAGTGCCCAGATGGTCGCGGCGTATTTGACGCCATTGATGAAATGCCCGAGCGTCATGAACTCATTGGCCGCGTGTCCATGCCAATCCGGTGGCCCAACCGCCGTGCCGGCGCCGGGGATACCGCCGAGCTTGCCGGCCAACCAGACTGCCTGGCGACCGGACGCATCGCCGGTCGGTCGCAATGTCGGTTCTTGTTGGTAGACCTGGCGCGCCGCCTCGACGACGACCTGTGCGAATGGAGAATCCGCTGCCGTGCGCGATGGTTCAATGCCGCTCTCGCCGCGAACCTCAATGTCGGTGAATCCATGTTTGTCGAGATGGGCGCGCACCTTGGCGAGGATGTCGGTTGGATCTTGGTCGGCGACCAGGCGGAAATCGACGTTCACCGTCGCGGTAGAAGGAAGCAACGTCTTATGACCTTCGCCGACGTAACCCGACGCGAAACCGGCGATATTGCAGGTCGGGGTGAACAGGAGCTGCTGCAGCGCGTCGACGCCGGTGACACCGCCGAGGAACGCATCGACGCCGAGATCACGCATCTGCGCCTCGTCGTTCCAGTTCGCCTTTTCGAGTAGACCACGTTCAAGATCCGTTGGTGGGCGAATCGCGTCGTAGAAACCGTCGATGAGGATCTTGCCGTCCGGAGCCTTCATCGAGGCGAGCGCCCACACGAGCTTCCAGGCGGGGTTCGGCACCAAGCGGGCGCGTGCCGAATGCAGGTCGTGAGTACCTCCCCTGGCGCTCATTTCGATGAAGAGAAGGCCGCTGCTGCCGAGGTTGATGCGCGGAATATCGCCTGCGTCGAAGCCGCCGTCGAACGACAGCGCGGCGTCGGCCTTGAGCAGATCGAGATGCGATTCGACGAATCCGGGTAGGCTCGGCGAGCTTGATTCTTCTTCACCATCGAAGATGAACTTGACGTTGATCGGCATGCCGCTGGTGGCACGCAACGCCTCGACCGCCTTCAGGTGCGCCATAAGGTTGCCCTTGGCGTCGGTCGTGCCACGACCGATCATCCGATCGCCAACGATGCGCGCTTCGAACGGCGGCGATTCCCAATCGCTCTCCGGATCGGCCGGTTGTACGTCGTAGTGGTTGTAGATCACGAGCGTCGGCTTATCCGGCCCCGCGTCGTTGATCTGACCGAAGACCACCGGCAGGCCGGCCGTTTCCATCACCTGTGCATCGATGCCGATTTCGGTCATCATCTCGACCAGCAGTGCGGCGCATTCGCGGACGCCGGTGCCGGTCGACGAGATCGACGGCTGGCGTACGACACGCTGGAGATCGGCGATCATCGAGTCTTTATGCTCGTCGATATAGGAATAGACATTCTGCAGATCCGCCATCTTGCGTCCCTTTCACTCGGGTGCGTGTACCTCGTCGGGCCATTATCACGCAAGATGGCGGAATGTGGGGACGGAGCGGCCCTCACCCA
>CALAGB010000051.1 GCA_937891245.1 uncultured Thermomicrobiales bacterium
CATCATCGCCTTCTGCGCGCTGCTTAACGAAGGCGCCATGTCCGATTGGAGCGCGGTCTACCTCCGCGATGTCATCGGTACCAGCACCGGCATGGCCGCTGCCGGCTTCACGGTCTTCTCGGTGACGATGGCAGCTGGCCGTTTGGCGGGCGACCGCCTGGCGACACGCTTCGGCACACCACTTCTCATCCGTCTCGGCGGCATCATCGCGGCGCTGGGGCTCGGGGTTGCGCTGGCCGTGCCAGGCCTGGCGGCCAGCCTATTCGGCTTCGCCTGCGTCGGCGCCGGCATGTCGTTCGTCTTCCCGCTGATCGTCAGCGCGGCGAGCCGCACGGGGCAAATGGCGCCCGGGCCGGCGATCGCCGCGATTTCGACTGCTGGCTACATCGGGCTGATGGCCGGACCGTCATCGATCGGTCTCACTGCCGAGCTCAGCTCGCTGCGTGTCGCGCTCGGAATCGTGGTGTTACTTAGCCTGTTGGTGGCGTTCCTGGCGTCGCGGACGGTCGTCGCGCGCGAATGACGTAACCGCAGAAGTGTCCGCCGGACAGTAGATGAGTGGCGCGTTCGACATCAGCATCGAGCAACTGGCGGAACATCTGCGCTTCGTAGTCGCAGGCGGCTGGGAAGCAGGCGGCCACCCGATTGATGGCACAGTTGTACTGCCTGATCATCCAGGTCGATTCGTCGCACTGCTCGGAGACGGCATAGTAGCCGAGTTCGTCCATCCCCTCGGCCAGCGCTTCGACACGTTCGCCCAGCGTCCGCGCGTGACTGATCCGCTCGCGCAGGTATTCGCAGGTACGCTCGGCGCGTCGTTCGAGCAGCAGGTCGACCTTGCGCGAACCGTCGATCTGCACCAGATCGGCCAGCAACTCGGTGACAACCATGTCGTAATGCTTGGGGAAGAAATCTTCGGCAAGCGGAGCGATGCGATAGAGATTGGCCGGACGGCCGATCGCGCGGCGTTCCAACGTCGCTTCGATCAGTTCGTCGTTTTCGAGCGCGGCCAGATGCTTCCGCACCGCCATCGACGTGATGCCGAGCAACGCGGCCAACTGATCGGCGGTGAGCCCATCACTTTTCTTGAGGGTGTAGAGGATCTTGCGCCGGGTCGCCCCGCGCGGCAAGCTCGGTTTACCCTTGGTTGCCATCGTCCCTCCACATAAGATCATAACATAAAGCACCGATTACCTTGCTGAAACGCGTGCACCGGCGCGGGACCTTCGTACCGAAGTCGCTCCGATCATCCTACGCCTTCACCGACCAATGGTATCTCGGAAGGCTCCTGAGCCTTTTCTATACTTGGCGCATCGTGGCGCACGTTCACCCCGCTGTTTGGCGCTACACGCATTCAGAACGACCGGTCGCGGAGGTCCAGCAGTTCTACTATGACATACCAGACGCGGGCCATCATCGTTAGTCGCCGGGTCGCGACGATCTCCTACGTCGGTGGGCTCTCGCTGCTGATCATCGCACTTCGACCACGCAGCAAATACGCCGCGCGACATGCCAACATGGCCGCCGGTCTGCACCTGATCCGCTTTGGTTGGGCAGCGCTGACCCTCATCGTCTGGAGCATGAGCACCAACAATCCCGCGGCACGATCGATCGACCGCATCGCACTCGACCTGGGCATGCTGCTGATCGCGGGCATCCCCTGGCCGAACGGCGTCGATATTCACCTGGCGCTGGCACTCTCGCTGCCGCTCGGCTTTACCTGGATGCTGGGACTCATCGGGGCGGTACTCGCGGCGACCGGCCGAACCGCCGATCTCGAACACTGTTTTCATAGCGACTGGTCGGGTGAGATGCAGTATCCCGACGACAATTTCAGCCATACATCGCGTACCGGTAGTACGAACCGGCCGGAAGATCGCTCGCGACTCAAGGAGTTGACCGAACAGCGCATCGACCGTATCTGGCAGGCATCGCAGGTCGCGGCGCTCGAACATCGCCGCGTCGAGCGACTGGAAGAAGTGCGCGCCGATCAGGATGCCGTACTCAGCCGCATCTCCAATCTCAACCGGATGCTCGCGCTCGGGGAAATCAGTCTGACGCGTTTCAATACCATCTACTCCGAGCTGATCGACTACCTCGACGTGCTCCGGCTGGAGGCCGGCAATCTCGAACTCCGCCGGGCCGATTCACGCTCGCTCAACGACCACGGCCCGCGCCCGCCGACAATCGACTCAATACCGGAAACGCGCGTCGAGACGCTCGCGATCGTCGATCCCAGCGGGCTGCCACTCGTGACCCACGGCCATTTCTCGGTGGACGAGCCGATGATCACCGGCATGGTCTCTGCCTTCGAGAGTCTATCCGAGGAGATGTTCGGCTCAGCCGTGCATAAGACGCAGCTGGCTGATGGGCAGGTCATTCACTTCGTGCGTGGTCAGGCAACGATCGCCTACGCGATTTTCGAAGACGAGCCGGCCGTTGAGCAAATCCTGCGGCTGCGCGAATACCATCAGAACTTCGAGACGCTGAACGCCGAGGTTCTGCGCACCTTGCCGATCGACGCCGCGCATCTGCGCGATCTCGCCAGCCCCTTCGATTTCGTGCCTCGCCAAGCCGAGACCCTCCCACCGCCAAGGCCGCTTCCGATCCGCCAGTTCCGCGTCAAGTAGGGGCAACCCTTTCCTCAGCGATTCAATCGCTCTTGCGATAAGGGATGCGCGTCCAGCCGAAGAGCAGGCCGCCGATGGTCAGGAGGAGACCGGCCAGTGCCAGTATCGCGCCGCCCTTCACCGAAGTGGGCGCGTAATGGTAGACGACCGTGTGCGTGCCCGGCGTGAGCTTGATGGCGGGCAGAATGCCGTCGATCAATTCGATGTCAGCCGGCTTGGCATCGACGGTCGCCTGCCAGCCGGGATAGGCCGGATCGGCGACGACCAGATAGGCCGGTTCGTTCGTCGTGGCCTGGAAGTGGTCATTCTCACGGCTGAGCAGCATTGGCGTCACGCCGCCCGGCAGGCGCTGGAGCGCATCGAGCGTTGGCGGAGCGCCGTCGGCCGCCGGTTTGACGAGGTACGCCGGTCCGGCATCTTCCTTATTACGGTAGATCATGACCTTGCCCATCGTCACGATGTCAGCCAGCTCCGGGTTGGTAAGCCGCTTGTTGGAGATGACGATGCCGACGTGCATCAGACCAAGCAGCTTCGGGTTCGGCGTGCCATCATCGGCTGATGGGATCGTCAGTTGATACCCCTTGATCTTGTACCCCCCCGCCTTGCTCATGAACTTGACGTAGTTCTCGATGAGAAGCGGATCCCAGCCGTCGGCCATACGCAGATTGAGCGTCACCGCCCCAAGCTGCGGGAGGTTTCGCTGCACGCCGTACGAGCGACTCGTACCGGCCAGTTGTGCCACCGTCTGCTCCAGCGGCGGCGGGGTTGTCGCGGTGATCTCTTTGACCTGCGCCCGGCCCTGATCGACCTTGATCAAGGTCACCGAGACGAGCAGCACCATGACGAAGCCAAGCATGAGTTGATTCCGTCGCAGATAGCGCGGGTGATAGCTGTGCAGCAGGCCGAGCAGCGCTTCGGCTCCGATGCCGGCCAGCAGGGCGATGCCGAGCAACGCCACCAGCCAGATACGTGAGAGGCCGCGAAAACTGTCGAACTCCGGCAATACATGCGCGGCGACGTAGAAGAGCGGTGAGGCGTTGCCCATCGCCAGCGCGCCGATCAGCACGATGCCGCCGAGCAACGGCAGTATGCGGCGCCCGGCGGCGACGATTCCAACCGCCGCCAGCAGGAGCACCAGGCCGCCCGGCTGCATGACGTTCTCCCAGGGAACCGCCGAGGGTGGGGTGTGGCCGAAGAGCGCCTTAACAACCTGGAGGATTGGATAGGCATCGGTCGCGGCAATCGCATCCTGGCGTGTCGAATGGTTTGTAAACTCCAGGAGCGGCAGCAGGTGAATCGAGGAGAGCAAGAGCCCGCCCAGCCCGGCCACGGCCAGGCCGAGCAGTGGTGAGACGATCGCGCGGGAACCGCAGGCACGCCAGCGTGTGCCGAGCAGCCAGAGCGCCACCCCGGCGACCATCATCATGCCGTAATAGGCCATCTGCGGATGTCCGGCGAGCACGGCGAGCGCCAGTACGACACCGAAGGGAGCCGCCCAGCGGCGTGGATCCTTGATCGTCGCCCAACAGCCCAGCGCGAGCCAGGGATACCAGGCGACCGCCTGCACCAGCGTCATATGTCCAGCGCCGAGATGCGCGATCAGACGTGGCGTCGCCATAAAACTGACGGCCGCGACCAGGCTCGCCCAGCGCGAGAGCCGGAAGGCGTGTCGCGCCAGCAAGAGCGTCCCCAACCCCGCCAGTACGAGATGTCCGAGCATCAGCAGCAGGTAGTAATCGCGAATCGGAACGAGATTCACCAGTTGAGTCGGCGGATAGAAGATGGCGGCCAACGGATCGGCCGAGAGTGGACGCCCACCGCCGTAGAACGGATTCCAGAGCGGCAGCCGGTGTTCGTCTGCGATCGTGCGCTTGAGCAGGAGCGCGCTTGGCCAATGGCTGATCATGATGTCGCTGTAGGGGTCGCCGGCCGGTAGCTCATTGGAATGGATCGGCGCCGGCCAGAGAAGTGCGACAGCGACCGCGATCAGGACGAGCGCCTGGCCGGCGATCATCGCCCAGCGTTCGCGCAACGGCAGATCGCGCGCGCGCCGAAGCGGCTGGTCATCTCTATCCGCGAGCCGAGGCTCCGGCCCTCGTACGTTCAGATCGGGCCGCGATCGCGTCCCGCGCCGGAGCGGCGCTCGATCACCGGACGAGAATACTCGCACGCAGATCGCCTCTCGTTCTCTCCGTAGTCAGACAACTGACGACGTGATCGGTCGGTCACGCGACGCAACGGTCGCGCGTGACTGGGGCAGTCGCCGAACGAGCACGCCAGGCAGCGTTGCCGCCATCGGTCATGTTGCCACCCGCGTACGGAGCGCGTCAACGCGAGCGCGAACCCTCAAGCCCGCGGGGTGTGGGCGGTGCCGCCGAGCTGTTCGGTGACAGCTCCTCGCCGTGATAGGCCCAGAGCGGTCGCGCCCACCGGTGGGAGGCGAGCGCCATCAAGGCACAGGCGACACCGCCGATCAGCATCGCGCCGCGCGCCCCGATGACGCTGGCGACCATGCCCGCTTGAAAATCGCCGAGCCGCGGGCCGCCGATCGAAAAGACGGTCGAAAGCGCGCCGACGCGCCCGCGCAGGCTATCGGGCGTCGCCAGCTGGCGTGCGATCGACCGCAAGGCCGAACTGACGGCATCAAGCCCGCCGGAGATCGCCAGCAGCGCCAGCGCCAGCGCAAACGAATGCGCCTGGCCGAAGGCGGCCAGTACACAGCCGTAGACGACGATGGTGAGCGCGATCAGCTTGCCGGGTCGTTTCGGCTGCGGCAGGAAGGTGAAGAGCAATGAACCGATCACCGCGCCGAAGCTAACCGCCGAATAGAGCAGCCCAAGCCCCTGTGCGCCGACGTCGAGGATCGATTCAGCGAAAACCGGCAGCAGGCCGAAGCGAGAGGCGAAGAGCACTGCCAGGAAGTCGATCAGCATCAATTGCCAGAGCACCGGCCGCTCGCGTACGAAGGTGAGTCCATCGACCAGCGCGCCGAAGCCGCGTCGTGGCAACGGATCGGGCAACTGGCGCGATCTCATGGCAAACAGCGCCCCGACGACCACGAAGAACGAAGCGGCATCGAGCCAGTAGGCCGCCGCCACTCCGAGCACGCCAATGATCATGCCGCCGAGCGCCGGACCGAGCACGGCGGCGAAATTCGACGACAGCACGTTGAGCGTCAGCGCATTCGTCAGTCGCTCGCGATCGACCAGTGCCGGAATGAAGGCTTGCGTAGTCGGGACGCTGACGGCCGACATCGCCGCCGTCAGAATGGCAAAGAGGTAGAGGAGCCAAACATCGGTCCGGCCGATCTGAATGGCGACTGCCAGCAAGGCGCTGAAGAGCGCCAGCGTCGATTGCGAGATGAGCAGCAGACGCCGCCGGTCGACCTGATCGGCCAGTATACCGCCGAAGAGTGACAGAAAAATGGTGGGAATGGCCCGTGCCAGCGCGATCCCGCCGAGGAGCGCCGCCGACCCGGTGATGTCGTAGACAAGCCAGCCGAGCGCCACCGTCTGGACCTGGGTACCGACCGACGAGATGAACTGGCTGGACCAGATGAGCCTGAAATCACGAAAAACCAGTGACGCGAGCGCGGTCGGTAACCGCCGTTTCATGGGCTCGTCTGTCCGAGTTGCATAACCAGTTCCCGGCTTAATCAGAAACGAAACGCACGCGATTGGCGTGCGCTGACGTGGCGTATCGTACCAGATGGGTCATACCGGCGCGGCGCGCTCGTCAGTGCGGTTGAAGTGGCTCAACGTTCGCTGGCACAGCGCATGTCTCGCGATACGGCGAGACGAGATGGATATCAACGGCTTCGAGTCGATCAAGTAATTGCTCAAGCAGCGTCCGACCGAACCAGTGTCGCGCGCGTTCGGGACGACCGAGCACGATGTCGGTGACATTGTGCTGTTCGCTCACCCGCACCAAGCCCCGGACCACGTTGGAGTCGACGACGGTCAGCACTCTGGCGCCGAGATCTTCAGCGAGGCGGATGTTGCGGAGCAAGCGGTCATGCTGGTTGTCAGGCAATTCGTCGAGCGGCTGTTTGATGACGCAAACCGCCAGTAGATCTGCGCGCAGACCACGCGCCAGGCGCCACGCACGGCGCACGACGAGCTCGGCATCACCGCCGGCATCGAGGCAGGCCAGTACCCGTTCAATCGTCGGCCAGGGCCCCGGAACTTGTTCGTCGCGCATGTAACCTTCGAGCACCGCTTCCACGCCTTCGGCCGTGCGTTGCAACGCCAGCTCACGCAAGGCGGTCAGGTTCGATTCGCGGAAGAAGTTCTCCAGTGCGCGCATCGCCTGCGGCTCCGGGTAGATCTTGCCGGCCGCGAGTCGCTCGCGCAGCAGCGATGGTGTGATGTCGATGAGTTCGACCTCGGCCTCGTCGAGCACCCGATCGGGCACCGTCTCACGAACCTTGATGCCGGTCACCCCTTCGATCAGGTCGTTGAGCCCTTCCAGGTGCTGGATATTCATGGTGCTGAGCACGGTAATTCCGACGTCGAGCAGGATCTCGACATCTTCATACCGCTTCTCGCGCGGCGAACCGGGTGCGTTCGTGTGAGCCAGCTCATCGACCAGCACGATCTCCGGCTGTCGCGCCAGCACCGCGTCGGTATCAAGCTCTTCCAGCAGAACGCCGCGGTAGGCAATGTGCCGTCGCGGAACGATCTCGAGATCGCCGATCTGCGCATCGGTCTCGGGTCGGCGGTAGGTTTCCACGAAGCCGATCACGACATCGCGGCCTTCATCCCGCAAGCGGTGCCCCTCTTCGAGCATGGCGTAGGTCTTGCCGGCGCCGGGAGCAGCGCCAAGGAAGACGCGGAATTGACCGCGTCGCCGCTCGCTCCGCCGGACACGCGCGAGCATCTGTTCGGGAGTTGGTCGATCAGCGTCGATACGCTCGCGTCCGTCCTTCATTTCGTTCCTCTTACTGCTGAGCCAGCGCGTCGAGCGCCAAGTTCAGCTTCAAAACGTTGACACGCGGTTCACCAAGAATACCGAGAGTCCGGCCGGTCGTCTGTTGCTTAACCAGCGTGTAGAGCGTCGCTTCCGGTAGGCTCCGCGCCCGTGCCACACGTGGTACCTGGAAATTGGCCGCATCCGGGCTAATATCCGGATCGAGGCCACTCCCGCTGGCGGTCACGAGTTCGGCGGGCACCACGGCGTCGGACGGCAAACCGCTCGCCTGGCGCAGTGCTGCTGCCCGCTGCGCCGCTTCGTCATGCAGCTTCTGGCTGGTCGGTCCGAGGTTTGAGCCGCCCGAAGCCGTCGCGTCGTAGCCATCACCGGCGGCGGAAGGACGGCCCCAGAAATAGCGTGTATCGGTAAAGCTCTGCCCGATCAGCGAGGATCCAATTGTTTCCCCCTGCGCATTCTTGAGCAGGCTACCATCAGACTGATGCGGAAAGAGCACCTGAGCTACGCCGGTAATCGCCAGCGGATAGGCCAGACCAAGAATGACGACCAGAATTAGTGTCAGCAGGATTGCTGGTCGCAGCAAGGTCAGCATTGATCTGAATATCGTCATCGTTCTCCTCGCTCACCAATGCGCATGAACTGAGGGATAAACATGGTTCTAAACCACACCAATCCCACTCAACAGCACGTCGAGCAGCTTGATACCGACAAAGGGGACGATCACACCACCAACGCCGTAGATCAGGATGTTGCGCCGCAGCAGGTCGGCCGCCGGGAGCGCTCGGTAGGCCACACCGCGCATGGCAAGCGGAATCAGGGCGATGATGACCAAGGCGTTGAAGACGACCGCGCTCAAGATCGCGCTCTCCGGCGAATCGAGCCGCATGATGTTCAGCGCATTGAGCTGTGGGTAGGTCGCGGCAAAGGCAGCAGGGATGATCGCAAAATACTTGGCCACATCGTTGGCGACTGAGAACGTGGTAATCGCACCGCGAGTGATCAGGAGTTGCTTACCGATCCGAACGACCTCGATCAGCTTGGTCGGATCGGAATCGAGATCGACCATGTTGGCGGCATCCTTGGCGGCCGCCGTGCCCGAGTTCATCGCCAGGCCGACATCGGCCTGCGCCAGAGCCGGGGCATCATTGGTGCCGTCGCCGCTCATCGCCACCAGATGCCCGGCATCCTGCTCCTGGCGAATGCGGGCGATCTTGTCTTCTGGCTTTGCCTCGGCGATGAAGTCGTCGACGCCAGCCTCCTGCGCGATCGTCGCCGCCGTCAGCGGATTGTCGCCGGTGACCATCACGGTACGGATGCCCATCTTCCGCAGCTCACTGAAGCGCTGCGGCATACCCGGTTTGACAGTGTCTTTGAGATAGATCAGGCCGACCGGCCGGTCACCCGTGGTCACAGCCAGCGGCGTTCCACCGGCTCGTGCGATCCGGTCGACTGCCTCCTGCACTGCGGTTGGCGGGGTACGCTTGAGAGAATGGTAGACGGCATCAATCGCGCCTTTGTTCCAGCTGCTTCCATTGAACTTCATCCCACTCATACGCGTCTCAGCGGAAAAGGGGATCAACTCAACGCCTTCCGGCACGACGGTGCCGCCTTCATCCCAGTTCGCTGGAATCTGCTGACCAAGCTTCGTGGTCAGTTCGATGATGCTCTTCCCTTCGGGCGTTTCGTCACCGAGCGAAGCCCAGAGCGCCGCCCGGTTGGCCTCCTCCACGCTGGCGCCTTCGATCGGGATGATCTCAGCCGCCAGGCGATTGCCATACGTGATCGTGCCGGTCTTGTCGAGCAGCAGCACATCGACATCACCGGACGCCTCGACGGCACGACCCGACATGGCAAGCACGTTGAAGCGCGTCACGCGGTCCATACCGGCGATACCGATCGCCGCCAGCAGCGCGCCGATCGTCGTCGGCAGCAGGCAGATAAGAAGCGCGACCAAGATCGTCGTGGAGAGCGGCCCACCGGCGTAGATGGCAAACGGCTCCAGCGTGACGACGACGAGCACGAAGATGAGGCTGAGTCCGGCGAGCAGAATGCTCAGGGCGATCTCGTTCGGCGTCTTCTGACGACTGGCGCCCTCCACCAGCGCGATCATCCGATCGAGGAAGGTGTGCCCCGGATCGGCCGTGATGCGCACCTTGAGCCAGTCGGAGGTCACCTGCGTGCCGCCGGTCACGGTGCTGCGAATATCGGTGCCCGGCTCTTTCACCACCGGCGCCGATTCGCCGGTGATCGCCGCCTCGTTGACGTAGGCGACGCCCTCGACAACGTCACCATCGGATGGGATGATCTCTCCTTCGCGAATCAGAACCAGATCACCCTTGCGCAGGTCGTTGGACGAGACCATCTCCTCCTGCCCGTTCTGAACCCGGCGCGCCGGTGTTTCCTGACGCGTGGCGCGCAAGGTTGCGGCCTGCGCTTTGCCCCGTGCTTCGGCCAGCGCCTCGGCGAAATTGGCGAAGAGGACAGTGAACCAGAGCCAGACGCTGATCTGGAGCACGAAGCTCAGATTGTCGCGCGGACCGGCGACGATCTGCTTGATGGCCACGAAGGTAGTCACGACACTGCCGATTTCGACGACGAACATGACCGGGCTCTTGATCATCCCGCGCGGGTCAAGCTTGCGCACCGACGCGCCGAGCGCCGGGCGGATAAATTTCCAGGTCCAGACGCTGGTTCCCTGGCGACGTTGCGCCGAGAGCGCCTTCATGGCATTCGATTCTGGCGTACGCCCAGACGAAGGCTCGGGCATACCGAACGATGGTCCATCGGACGTCTCGACCGAAGACTGAGCGACTTCATCAGCATCGTGGTCGCGCACTGCAACTGCCTCCGTGTTAGAAGAGCTGACCGGCATTGCCGGCGAAGTGCTCAACGATTGGACCGAGCGCCAGCGCCGGGAAGAAGGTCAGCACACCGACGATCAGGATGACGCCAATCAACAGCACCACCCAGACTGCCCCGGTTGTCGGAAAGGTACCGAGCCCGGGCGCCACGGCCTGTTTGCGCACCAACGCGCCGGCCAGCGCCAGTGCCGGAATGAGAATGAGAAAGCGGGCAAACAGCATCGCGAGGCCGAGTGTCGTGTTGTAGAAGTTGGAGTTCGCGCTCAGGCCGGCGAAGGCCGAGCCGTTATTACCGGTCGCTGAGGAAAAGGCGTAGAGCATCTCGCTGAAGCCATGCGGGCCGGCATTGTTCAACCCGGCCAACCCCGCATGAGTCACCGAGGCGAGTGCGGTAAATGTGAGCACCGAGGCGGGCACGATCAGAATGGCGAGCGCCACCATCTTCATCTCGAACGACTCGATCTTCTTGCCGAGATATTCCGGCGTGCGGCCCACCATCAGGCCGGCGATGAACACCGCCAACAGCGCGAAGATCAATATGCCGTAGAGGCCGGAGCCAACCCCGCCGAAGATGATCTCACCGAGATCGATGAAGATAATCGGCATCATGCCACCGAGCGCCGAGAAGCTGTCGTGCATTGAGTTAACGGCGCCACACGATGCTGCCGTGGTCACGATCGCGAAGAGCGAGCTGGCCGCGGCACCGAACCGTGTCTCTTTGCCCTCGAGATTGCCGAGCGCCTGGTTGATATGGAGTCCTGACAGCGCCGGGTTCGGCCGAGCCTCAGCCCAGTAGGTAATGCCGACTCCAACCAGGAAGATGATGCTCATGACCGCGAAGAGCGTCCAACCCTGCCGGGTATTGCCGGACATTTTGCCGAAGGTATAGGTCAGCCCCGCGCCGATCGAGAGGATCAGCAGCATTTCCAGCAGGTTGGTCAAGGGCGTCGGATTCTCGAACGGATGGGACGAGTTGGCGTTGAAGAAGCCGCCGCCGTTCGTACCGAACTCCTTGATCACCTCTTGCGAGGCGACCGGCCCTTGGGCGATCGTCTGATGCGCCCCCTGGAGTGTGGTGGCCTCGGTATAGTCGTTCAGGTTCTGCGGCACGCCCTGCCAGACGAAAATCAGCGCCATGACGATGCAGACTGGGAGGAGCAGATACAGTGACGCTCTCGTAATATCGACCCAGAAGTTGCCGAGCGCCGAGGCACGGTGCCGGGTAAAGCCGCGAATCACCGCCAGGGCGATGGCAATACCAGCGGCTGCCGACGTGAAGTTATGGAATGCGAGCCCCCACATCTGCGTAAGGTAGCTCATGGTCGTTTCACCGGCATAGCTCTGCCAGTTGGTATTTGTGGTGAAGCTGACCGCCGTATTGAAGGCGAGATCGGGCTTAACGCCAGATAGTCTCTGCGGATTCAATGGTAGCCCGCCCTGTATTCGCTGCTGCGCGTAGAGCAAGAGCAGTCCGACCACGCTGAAGAGCAAGACCGAGAACGCGTAACCGACCCAACCCTGCTCTTTTTCCGGGCTGGTGCCGATCACGCGATAGATAACACGTTCGACCGGCACGAGCACCGGCGAGAGCGGCGTCCGCTCATCAGAGAAAACGCGTGTCATATAGAGGCCGACCGGCTTCGTTATCGCCAGTAGGAGCAGGAAATAAAAGAGGACCTGCACCCATCCCCAGATTGTCACTTCTCGCCTTCTATTCGTTCGAACGTCACGGTGATCATCCCATCTTTCGCGACGCAATTGACGTTCAAGCCATAATCGCTCGCGAGCGACTGCGCGTATTCCACCACCTCGTTGACCCCACCCGGTATTCGTGGATAGGGAAAAACGAGGTGAATTCGAGACATCTGCCTGCGCTGATCGTGGATGATCGTCTCGCAGGCGTAGGTGAGCGGCGTCGGGTCCCAACGATCGCTCGCGTTGTCACCCGGCTTCCGAAAATGCCAGACCCGTTGGTCATCGGCATCGTCCGATTGACTGAAGATCGTCCCATTGGATGAGCCATCG